>NZ_PGUB01000040.1:0-41935 GCF_002924285.1 Aquimarina sp. I32.4
TGAAACCATTTAATGGAGTGGCAACTAAATATCTACAGAATTATATGAACTGGTTTATGGTCTTGGAACGCATAAAAGAGAATAACCAACGTCTCAAATCCTTTGCCTACTATGCCCTTGCTGGACAAAATGCATGGCAAATTTGGAAAACAACAACTGAATCAGTCATATAGTAGAATATAGCCTTTTTATTCAGTATTACTTCTTTTTTTATCTTGTGCTCAGGATGATAGCCTAAATGATCTAAAAGAATTAGAAGGAAATAAAGAAGTACTAAGTAAAGAATTAAAAGAAAATTTAAATCAGGAGAAATCTTCTATTATTACAATATGTAAATCTTCACCACTTCCAAGTGGGTATGTAATCGTTGGGCAAACCACAAATTTCAGTTGTTCGTCTAGTTTGAATAATGCCTGGAGAATTAAAAGGCCTGAAAATAGAGAGACCATATGTAAATCCTCACCCTTTCCAGATGGTTATGTAATTACAGGACAAACTACAAATTTTAGTTGTTCCTCTAGGCTTGACAATGCATGGACTATAAAAAAACCTGAAAATAGAGAGACCATATGTAAATCCTCACCCTTTCCAGATGGTTATGTAATTACAGGGCAAACTACAAATTTTAGTTGTTCCTCTAGGCTTGACAATGCATGGACTATAAAAAAACCTGGGAGCAGAGAGACCATATGTAAGTCTTCTCCACTTCCAAGTGGTTATGTGATTGTTGGACAAACTACAAATTTTAGTTGTTCCTCTAGACTTAATAATGCATGGATTATTAGAAGACATTAAATAGTGCTTTAACTGTATAATAAGTAGAAGTTGCAAAATGCTCCAGATTTTATGTTCTGGAGCATTTTTTATTTTTAAAATTATTTTTATCTATTATTAGAAATAAATGATTTATAGAATCAATGTATTACTATATAAAAGGTTGTGGTCTCTGAGTGGTACTATTACTTTTTATTTACAAAATCCATTAAATCAACATCATTCCCTAATAAGATTTCGTTAGAATTAATTCTACCTTCTAATCCGTCATTTTCTAATTTTAAAACCCCACGAGGACAAACGGCAGAACAAACACCACAGCCAACACAGCTAGATCGTACAATGTTTTCACCTTTTTGGGCATAAGATCGCACATCGATCCCCATTTCACAATAGGTAGAGCAGTTACCACAAGAGATGCATTGCCCACCATTGGTAGTAATTCTGAATTTAGAAAACAATCGTTGTTGAAACCCTAAAATTGCAGCCATAGGGCAACCAAATCTACACCATGCGCGATTACCAAGAATAGGGTAGAAACCGGTACCGATCACACCAGAAAATATTGAGCCTATTGCAAATCCGTAAGTAGATCGTAGTGTTTCTGCTTTGATAAAGAATATTTTTCCTCCATCACCAAAAATATGAATACCAATTAGTAGAATAATAGTAACAAAATATCCTATAGCCCCGTATTGAGCATCTTTGCCAAGTTCTTTTCTTTTAAAGATCATAACTCCAGCAAAAATAAATGTTAGAAAACCAGCTACACTAAAAAGAAAAACCTCTTTGGTCAACCAATATTTATTGGGATCATATCCTAAATAGGTGTATACTACTGCGGTAGTCATGATTACAGAGAATACCAAAACTGTATGAATCAACCAGCGCTCTATTTTCCATGCACTTAGTTTTTTACTTGATAATTGTCTAAAAGAATCCCCAGCAGTTTCTGCGAGGCCACCACATCCGCATACCCAAGAGCAATACCATCTTTTTCCGAACTTGTAAGTAAGAATTGGCGTGATAATAAAGATAGAAGCAACACCAAAGATTAATAATGCCAAACCTATATTACCTGCATTAATGAATTCATCAATTCTATACTGTTCAAAATTATAATAATTAAGCGGCCAAACATTTTTTAAATCATAATATGGCAATTTGAATGAGTCAGAGTTTAATCGTGCCATAAATTCAGGAATGAGAAAAGCAAAACCCAGCTGGAAAAATATGACAGAAACTGTACGTATCTGTTGATAGCGATTATGTCTGTATTTTAATATAAACTTATATCCAAAAGCGATTATTGCAATAGTATATAGAGTTCCGTAGACAAACCATTGGCTTGCAGGGTTGCCACTTAATGCTCTGCTCAAAGGATCAAATAGAGCAACTAATCCCGTATTAGCCTGTCCATTGGATCCTAATCCAAGAAGCTCAGCCTTAAAATATAAGACAATATAAAAAGCGGTTAGCCCTACACCAGTAAGCCAGCCTATAACACCTCTGGAAGAGATAGACTTAAACCAGACACCATCATTTTTGATTCCTTTTAATTTTTTTAAGTATGCGTTATTCGCATATAGTACAATTCCAGCAGTGATTAATACCAAAGACAGTGTTAGAAACAAACCTTGATTAGGGAAGTCGGTGTTAAACATGGCTAGAATAAGGATAAAAAATCCGATCAAGCCTGTAGCCAAAGCAATTTTTTGTTGAATTGGAATCCCTGGGGTATCAGGACTTGCAAGAGACATACTATGATTTAATTTATTACTCATAACATTTTTTTTGATGAGACCTCTTTGTTTCCTTGTGAGAAATTGAAGTCTATAATTTTATTTTTTAAGCAGATTGAAGTTGTGATTTTTTATAAGATGTAAGAATAGCAGGTTCATGAGTGGCGTACAATTCTGGGTCAAAATTAGCATCAGCAAGATGTTGCATTACATAATTTACATCTCTTTTTTCGGTAAGCCAACGATCAAAAACTTCATGGCGCATTCTGATTCCGAAAGTATTGATTCCTAAAAATTCACTAGTTTCTTTGTGGTATGATATGGTAATACATTTGGTGTCATCGGTATGTATCCAATGGAACTGTTGTTCAAATTCCTTAGGATTGGCAAATACCCATCCATAGGTTTGATATTCTATATCCAAAAACTTGGCACTATTAAACCAATGTCCAGGTTTATATGCTGTTCTATTGCCACAAATAGTTTGAGCCAATGTTTCTCCCATCATTCTACCAGTATACCATACAGCTTCAATAGGTCGTCGGTTACCAATAGCCTCATGTTGTTCTGCACAATCACCAATTGCATAAATAGTAGGAATATTAGTTTCCAAAAAACGATTTACTTTTATACCACGACCTAGTTCTATTCCAGCATCTTTTAGGAAATTTATATTTGGAGATACACCAGCCGTTAGTCCAACAACATCACAGTCAATAACTTCTCCTGTTTCTTGTATGATTACCGATTTAACTTTGCTAGTACTATCAGCAACTATTTCTTTTAGATTTACTCCTAACCTTAGATCAATATGATGGTTTTGAATATGCCTGTTGATCATTGCACTCTCTCCTGCGGGTAATACGCCATCCCAAAAGCTTTTTTCTCGTACAAGAAATGTAACAGGTATATTACGAGAATGTAACATTTCGGCCAATTCTATACCTATTAATCCTCCTCCTACAATTACTGCGCGCTTACATGTTTTATTATTCGGTGCGTATTCTTCAAGTTTTTCTAAATCTTGTTTATGATACATCCCTATTACACCATCTAAATCTTGTCCTGGCCAACCAAACTTATTGGGTTTAGAACCTACTGCAAGGATGAGTTTGTCATAAGACATGACTTCTCCATCAGCTAAAACAAGTTCATTTGATTGATGATTTATAGTAGATACAAAACCACTTTTGAGTTCAATTCTATTCTTTTTCCAAAACCAGTTTTCATAAGGTTGTGTGTGTTCAAACTTCATATGTCCCATATAAATGTACATCAATGCTGTACGAGAAAAGAAATAATCAGTCTCTGCAGAAATAATGGTAATACGTTTATCAGACATTTTACGAATATGTCTGGCTGCGGTAACCCCTGAAATTCCATTTCCAATAATTATAATATGTTCCATAAAAGGTATCTGTTGGTTGTCAATAGTTATAAAGAAGTGAGTCTTCTTGGTAAGTATGTCGTATATAAATATAAGAACTTAATGAGCTGAAATAATTTAGAATCAGTCTAAAAACAAGGGGTTCTGTAAGGAGTGGGGTTTTTTATCGTACCAGTTTTTCTATTCATGGATAAAGAATAAATTCTAAAGTTGTTTGTAAGAAGGTGATTTTGAATTCGACTGAATGACCATCATTATGATAATGATATGATAAAACTTAAAATATATCGAAGGAGTCTTCAATAGTGTATACTCCTTCGATATTAAAATTGATACAGTATTTTATGAAAAATATAACAGTTATAACATTTCTTATTTTGATTCAGTTTGGGTTTTCGCAAAGTAATACTACTTTTTTTACTAAAGCAGATCACTTTTTTAAAACCTATGTGTCTAATGGTAGAATAGATTATAAAAGTATAAAAAGCGACCCATCTTTATTAGATGAGTTGCTTACTATGGCAGCAAGTGCAAAAGTAACGACAGGTTCCCCCAAGACCTATCAAGCGTTTTATATTAATGCGTATAACCTAGCAGTAATAAAAGGGATTGTAGATAAGTACCCAGTCAAATCTCCTTTGGATATCAAAGGGTTTTTTGATAAAACAACCTATACGCTGGCAGGTAAGAAGACAACGCTCAATGATTTGGAGAATAAATTACTGCGTAAAAAATTTCCTAATGAAGCGCGTTTTCATTTTGTATTGGTATGCGCAGGGTTGGGATGCCCCCCGATTATAGGAGCGGCGTATAAACCTGGAACTTTAGACAGTCAATTGCAACGCCAAACAGTTAAAGCTCTTAATAACCCAAACTTTATTAGAGTAAAAGGTAATAAAGTGCAATTATCACAGATTTTTGAATGGTACAAAGTAGATTTTACCAGAGAAGGATCAGAGGTAGACTATATAAATAAATTTAGAAAAGAGAAGATTTCTACCAAAGCAAAGGTGTCATATTATACGTATGACTGGAGTTTAAATCGAATTAAATAACCCTTATTTTTTAAAAAGAATTAATGCCAAATAAAGGTTTCTTATCAAGGTTTTTTAGAAAAAGAAATCTTGAGGGAATGTTTATAACTAAAAATTGAAAGAATGAATACAAAAAAAGTAATACTAGCAACAATAAGTCTTTTTGTTCTAGCTATAGGATTTGCGCAGGATGAAGAGGATCAAGGATCGGTGATTCAAACATTAACTCCCTCAAAACTTATAGGAAAAGGCCAGTTTGATATCAAATGGTTTAATAACTTATATACGCAGACAGAAAGTACTTTTAGTGAGGGAGACGAGCCTAGACAAACATTCTTTACTTCAACCTTAGAAGGATATACAGGAATAGGAAATAATAAACGATGGAATGTAGGAGCTATTCTTGAGTTTAGATCAAATGTAGTAGGAGATAGAGATGCTCTAGATGTTTTTAAGTTTGATGGAGAAAGTACTACTGCAAGATCAGGATTGACTTCTATAGCACCTTCTGTGAAGTTTGTTCCTTTTGAAAAAATAAATAATTTCTCTGTACAGAGTTCTTTCTTTATTCCATTGGTAGATAATGAGTCTGAAAATGGAGTTTTTCTAGATCAAAATGGATTTATCTGGCAGAACAGATTCTTTTATGATTATACATTTCCTGGAAATAAATTTCAAGTTTTTGGAGAGTTGAATTCTGAATTAAACTTTGGAAAAGAAGAGGATAGTTTTGCAAATAATAGTCTTAGGCTCACTCCTGGAGTGTTCTTTAGTTATTTTCCTAGTTCAAAATTTACGATCCTAGCCTTGGCTCAACATTCTGAGTTAATAGATCTAGGCAACGATTTTGATCAGAATTTTACAGCTCTAGGAGGAGGAGCCAAGTATCAACTGACAAAGCAATTAAATATAGAAGCATTATATACCAACTTTGTAGATGGTCGTAATACTGGTTTAGGAGAAACTTTTAATATAGGATTAAGAGCAGTATTCTAATAAAATCGTATTTTCAGCAGTAAAAAAATAGAATGAAACATCTTTTTTTACTGCTGTTGTCTTTTATTGTTTGTGCCTGCTCAGGACAACATCCAAAGATCAATGGAGTAAGTTTTGTAGGCGCACCTAATGAGATTACAGCAGCAACAATTGACCCCATAGTAAATGTAAATGCCAATTGGGCAGCGGTTATGCCTTTTGGGTTTATTAAAAGCTTAGATACTCCCAAAATAGTATTTAATATGGATCGACAATGGTGGGGAGAGCGAAGAGATGGAGCAAAAAAAACAATTGAATTACTACAGAACAGAGAGATTAATGTAATGCTAAAACCTCATATTTGGGTGTGGCATGGTAAGTTTACTGGTGATATTAATATGACCTCTGAAGAGGATTGGAAAACACTAGAAAAATCATATGAAGAATTTATCATATTCTATGCAGAACTAGCAGAAGAAATGAATACTCCTATATTCTGTATTGGTACCGAGCTACATACATTTGTTCAGAAAAGAACTGATTTTTGGAATCAGCTCATTCCAAAAATAAAAACAATATACAAGGGTAAATTAACGTATGCAGAGAATTGGGACCAATATACAAAGGTTCCTTTTTGGGATCAATTGGACTATATAGGGATTGATGCTTATTTTCCCTTATCACAAAGTAAAACACCCAATGTAGAAGAGCTTCAAAAAGGTTGGCAAAAGCATAAAAATGCTATTGTTGCATTGCATACAAAGATCAAAAAACAAGTACTGTTTACTGAGTACGGATATCGCAGTGTGTATTATACAGCCAAAGAACCATGGGACTCTAATCGATTAGAAGGTAATATTGACTTGCAGGGGCAAGAGAATGCTTTGACAGCCATATATCAAGAATTCTGGAATGAACCCTGGTTTGCAGGAGGATTCCTTTGGAAATGGTATCACAACCACAGTGAAGTAGGAGGAGCAGATAATAACAGATTTACAATACAAAACAAACCATCAGAACAACTCATAAAAGAGTTTTACTCCATAAACCAATGAATTTTTATCCTTTTGTTACTTTAGTTTTTTTTGCTACTTGTTTGAGTTTTGGGCAAAGTAAAATAATATCAGAAATTCGCATTCAAGGAAACCATAAAACTAGAACTTCTGCAATTACCAAACTCACCAATATCGAGAAAGGTAAGACTTTGGATTCTTTACAGATAGAGGAAGATATAAAGAGACTAAAGAGATTACCTTCTATTGCGCATGCATATTATCAAGTGCATGAAAAAGAAGAGGGATATGAAGTAGTTTATGGTGTAGAAGAGAATTTTACGATCATTCCCTCTGCAAATATTTATACAACCAATGATGATGAATTTGCATTTAGACTAGGATTGTATGAATTTAATTTATTGGGACGTAACATTACACTTGGAGGAATTTACCAACATGATGTTTATAGTTCTTATGGAGCAAACCTAAGAGCTCCATTTTTGTTTAATAAGAAATTAGGAGTTGCTTTTAATTATAGTAATCTTACTACTCAGGAGCCAGTATTTTTAGAAAACGGTACAGCAGATTATAAGTATAATAATACATCCTATGAGATTTTGGGATTATATCAATTTAATTTTCAAAATCGGATTGAGTTAGGAGTAAATTATTTTAATGAAGATTATGAATATAAATTTGGCGCAACAGCAGAAGGAATTCCGCAAGATTTTGATGTAAACAAATTACTGTATAAATTGATTTATGAATATGATAATCTAGATTATGATTATCAATACGTATCAGGGTTCAAAAGTACCTTGAATATGCAGTACGTGATTAGTACCGAGAATGTGTTGCCTGATTTTATTATTGGGTGGAATGATTTCTTGTATTATCATAGGATTGGTAAGAAAGGAAACTGGGCTTCGCGATTACGTTTAGGGTTGGCAACCAATGATAATTCTCCTTTTGCTCCTTTTGCAGTAGATAATAATTTAAATATAAGAGGTGTAGGTAATACGATCGACAGAGGAACGGGAGTTATTGTTCTTAATACAGAATATAGGCAAACGTTGTATGAGAAAGATTGGTTTGTATTGCAAAGTAATGTTTTTATCGATGGTGGAAGCTGGCGTAATCCAGGAGGAGACTTTGGAGATTTTGGAGATACTCAAAACTTTAGATTATATCCAGGGGTAGGACTTCGATTTATGCATAAACGAATTTTTAACGCTATTTTCAGGATTGATTATGGATACGGGGTTACAGATAATTCTACTAATGGATTTGTATTTGGAATTGGGCAGTATTTTTAATCTACTTTGTACATATAGAGAACTTATAACAATTCAAAACGGCAACAAAATATAGTCCCAATCTTGTGTTTTTCAAATTAACTGTAATGGTGCTGTCCTAAAATTTGATGAAACATTATACCGTGTTTATTTTTTAAACCTTGAGAATATGTATCTAGTGTTTTTAAGTTAGGAGTAATAATATACGGTATTTGTGATCCTTTAATTTATAGACCCTACTTTTTTCTTATAATATCGATATAACTTTTCAGGAGAAGCTCCCATCCATTTACGCATATGGATATTTAAAAAATAATACTGTAAACGCCATATGCCTATTTCTTTATAACGTCTGGCAGAAGTGATTACGTTTTTAGGAATTATCACAAACTGTTGTATGGCAAAAAGACGTTCAACAAGATCATTATCTTCATAAACAATAAATGACTCATCATAGCCATCAATTTGTTTAAACAAAGAGGTGGTTATAAATTGGCTTTGATCCCCACCTCGACATCGTTTGCTATGAAATTGAGTCAACCACCCAAGAAAACGTAACCACCAATGATTGGAGTCAAATTTCATTCTGAAACATCCTGCATTATTCCCTTTTTTGACTTCTTGTATGATATCATTATCATACCCTTCTGGGGGATAAGAATCTGCATGTAGAAAATACAGGATGTCTCCTTGTGCCATACGCGCTCCAGTATTTAATTGTTTGGCTCGCCCTTTTTGTGATGGTATAAATTTGATTGTTGTTGTTTCTTGACTAGCAAGTGTATCTATAATATCTTTAGATCTATCTGTACTACCTCCATCTACAATTAGAATTTCTTGAATATTCTTTCTAGAAAAAGAAGATTGTATTAGAATAGAGATAAGTTTACCAATAATTTCTGATTCATTAAGAATAGGAATGATAATAGATATTTTCAATGCTAGTAAATAAAGGTTCGGTTATATGGTAAATTTACTCATTTAAGCTCCAATCATATTCTTTATATCCTTTTTTTGATTGCTTCTCAATTTTTACTGAGGCATATCTGTTAATGAAGTCTTTAACGTCACCTCCATTTACTTTGAAATCCTTTTTATACCAAGTGAATATTTTTGAAATTTTTACTACTTCGTTGGTAATTGTATTTCTGGTAGGGTCATTGATAAATTTTTCAGCTTGTGTATCCAAAGCTTCATTAACATTACTTCCTGTATACGCTCTATTCCATACTACTGGACAAGAGAAGGAAGCACAATTAATAGCAAAGTGAATTCTGGGGTCTCCAAACTTTCTTAGAATCTTATGTTCTAAGTCTCCCAAACTGTGCCATTCGTTTTTAATTTTAAAGAATTTTTTCCCCCATGGATCCTCTAGATCTTTAATGCTTTTTAGGGGGTAACTATCAATAACAAGCTTGATTGTATATGCATTGTATGCATTGATCCAATATGCTAGTTTTTCCTCACGAGACCAATTTTCTTGAGGTGGATTTTGAGAAAGTTGCTTAAAATACTTATAGAGTTGTGAACTATCTCTCATAAAACCATTATAGTCTACTTTTCCTTCTTCAGAAACATTGAGTAATAAGGCTTGATCCCATGTGCTATGATCAAAATTAGTTTGAGAATGTACTTGAGTATACAGTAATGTAATTAGTGTTATTATATATAGTGGGGTTTTCATCTGTTTAAATTTTTGATTTTGTTTTTTTATTATAAAATTGTTAATTCAGGATTTAGGTTTTTAGTAGAAAATTAAAGAATGAACTTACAGTAAAAGTTTATTTTTTAATCTTATAAAGAAAAGTTGTGAGAAGGAAAAAAAGCCTTATATGGGAAACTTTTGGGAAACTTTTTTTGAAGTTAAGGTGGTAGTTTTTAATGATTTATGAGTTTTGTTGATTCTGGCGTTGCTATGAGGTGTCGGAAATATTGCCATGTTTTTTAAGTTAACTTTAACGTATTCGATAAATGAATTTAACGCTTGTTTTAACTTTCATTTAAGTTCCAATTATATTTTTTAAAGCTTTTTTTTGCTTTTGGGTTAATGGGAGTTTTAGAATATGTATTCAGAAACTGAATTAAAGAACCTTTTTTGGTAAAATCTTTGGAAAACCAAGTGAATATTTTTGAGATTTGAATACTGTTGGGGGCTATCATATTATGTTTAGAATCATTGATAAAGGCAATTGTTAATCGCTCAAGTTCCTGATCCACGTTTTGAGAAGTAAATGCTTTATCTAGAAGAGGTGGACAGGAGAAAGAGGCACAATTGATTCCAAAATGAATTCTAGGATCTCCCATTTTTCTCAAAATTCCATGTTCTATATCATTAAGAGTGTACCACTTATTTCCTAATTTAAAAAATCTCAAATCCCAAGGGTTTTTAATGTCTTTTATACTTTTTAGAGGGTAGTTATCTAGAATCAGTTTTATAGTGAATGCATTATATACATTCATCCAATAAGCTAATGTATCTGTTTCAGACCATTGATCTGTTGGTGTGTGATTGCTTAATGCGTCAAGATATTTTTTTAATATTTGATATTCCTGTCTAAAACCTTTGTAATACACTAGACCGTTTTCAGATATATGCCTTGATAATAACTCATTCCATAGATGATGATCAAAAGCTTCGCTATTGTTTTTTGATGTTTCGTTTAAAACAATAGAATTAATAATTTTTGGGGAACCTTCAATAGAATCTGTCTTTTCAATACTAATTTCTGGTTTTTCTTCTTCCTTAATCTGAGTAGTTACCTGAGGCGGAATTTCTTTTTTCTGAGATATATCATTTTCGGGAGATGTATTTTGAATAGTTTTTTTGCTTCCACCACAAGCAGAGCAGAAACAAATCAATACGATAATAAGTAGATTTCTCATAAGGTAATTATCTGGAAAATACTAAAATAGAAATAATAGGCATGACCCTTTATGCATGTAGAGATTTTTTTGAACTAGTTTGCATTATTTCAGTATAATAAATGTGTTGTGGATTTAATTCATTTATGATAGTCATGACTTGTTTTCTATAACTAGGTTGGCTAATCTTATAGTAAGATTTCTTACTTGTTCACTAGAATTTAGATTGTTTGCCAACGAGACCACGACCACTCTTTTATCAAAGTAAATTCTAAAAAAACTACTTGACCCCACTTGTGTACCGCTATGTTCAATAACTTTTTGATGTTTTGAGCTTGCCCAGACATCCCATCCTAATGTATATTCTTTCTTTGTTATTTCTTTATTTGATAAAGCTATCATAAGTTGAGTGGTCGTAGAGTTTATTAATTTATTCTCTAGGATTGCCTCTCCAAATTTGAGCATGTCTTCGGCTGTTGATATAATGCCTCCTCCAGAATATGTATAACTAAGATCGTTTTTAGGACTTCTTATAAAACCTATTCCAGTTTTAATATATAAGCCAGCCTTGTTATTGTAAGTAATATTTGTCTGTTCAATATCGGTATTTATCATTCCAGAAGGAATCCAAATATGCTTTTTCATATACTCCTGATAAGAATACCCAGATACTTGCTCTATAACAGCTCCTAAAATAGTATATCCGTAGGAAGAGTATAAGAAAGAAGTCCCTGGTTTGAATACTAGTTTTTTGTTGCTGAATCTTTTTAAAGCATCTGTACAATTGTTATAGTTTTTAAAATGAAATATTCCCATCTTTGATTTATAATGAGGAATTCCTGATGTGTGTTGTAGTAGCTGCCTTATAGTAATATCACCTTTTTCTTTTTTAGGGAATTCTGGTAAGTAAGTTTGAATAGGGACATCTAATTTTAGTTTTCCTTTTTCATAAAGCTGTAATATGGCAACAGCTGTCATAGGCTTACTGATAGAAGCAATTCTAAACAAACTTTGTGTAGTTGGTTTTTGCTTACTTTTTTTATTTATAATACCAGCAGTAGCAAGCCAAGGTTGGCAACTATCAATAGATACACCAACAGAGACTCCTAAAAACTCTTTTGATTTTATTACTGAATCTAAAATATGACCTCCTTGATTAATCAATGTGTTGTATGCATTACATTTAAAATCAGTTTTATTTTCTATAATAGAAACTGGATTTTGGGTAAAGAGATTTATACAAAAAGGTTCGGTAATCCAATAAAGAGTGTATGATATTATCAAGAAAGTAGATATAAAAAAGATTCTCATTTTTTTCATAGAATTAGATGTAATACCAATTATAAATAAAAAGATTACTGTTGGTTTGTAGTAAAGGTCTGTAAATCTTTGTGATAATAAGAGAGTGCGAAGATAAAAGAACTCTTAAAACACGCTTTTTGAGAGTAAAAAAAGAGTTATTTGTTCTCTTGTATAAAATCTTTGGGTGATTTTTGAGTAACCTTTTTAAAAACCCTATAAAAACTTGCTTCAGAATTAAAACCGCATTCTAGAGCGATACCCAAAATAGATTTAGACTTGTAGTCTTTACTTTTTAATTTATGTTTAACTTCATTGATACGATATTCATTGATAAAATCTCTGAAGCTCTTTTTGTATTCTTGATTGATAACCCTGGATAAATTTTTGGAAGAAGTATTTACAATAGAAGCTAGTTTGTCAATAGTAAGAGTAGGATTAAGAAAAACCTTATCAATTTCCATGGCCTGTTTTAATTCTTTAGAAATAGTTCTTTTTTTCACTTCTGAGATTTCTTGATTCTTTTTTTTGCTTCTTTTACGGTTTCCTATAAACGTATAATCGGGCTGTAAATATCCAGATAACCCTAGGTAATAAATTAAAAAAGCTACATAAACCATTAAGGCATCCCAATGAAACATATGAGTTTCTCGTAATTTAAAAAAAACATCTAGCAAATTATTAGTGAGTAAGAATAAACCCAAAAGAAGTGATAGTCTAAAAATATTATTTAACCAATTGAAACTAGGGTATGTATTATCTGAGATCGAATTATGTAGCCACTTTTTATAAGTATTCAGTTCTTTATAACTTATAGCTAGATAAATTATTACAGAAATTAAAATCAGATATTCTTCAAAAGTTTTTACGGTATCGAAATGTAGAGAATAGGCAATGGTATCCTTTTGAAGTGAATTAGGAACTCTCAAAGTTAAGTAATAGACAATAAAAGCATAGGCTTGAGATATTAAAAAAGGGACAAAATGCAACCAGCTTTTTTTGCTAAAATGAAATGTAGGATTTATAAGAGATCGTACATACAAGTATATCAAAGGGCCAATTAATAACTCTACTCCTATAGGTAAATATCTAAAACTAGACATCTCCCAAAGATTAAGAGTGTGTATAAGAGTTTTTATGCATAAAAAACAGAAAGAGAGTACTGCAAGAGCTAAAAATTGATTACTGTAAGCGTTTCTTTTTGATCGAAATAACAAAATACTGGTTATAATACCTTGTATAATACCAAGGGTAATAAGTAAATCGAAAAGAGAAAAGTTATGTAACAAGTTTATGTTATTTGACTGTTTCGTTTTTCTAATCTAGTTATTTTTCTCTTAGTAATAGTGATTGATCTGATTTTGTTTTTATCAAAACCAGATCAATCACTACATGAAAGAGATGTCTCTATAGGATGTTTTGTAGTGCTCTGAATAATAATCCACTAATGAAAGCTGCTATAGGAAGCGTAAGCACCCACGATAGGAGTATTTTACTAACCATTTTATAATTTGCCTTTTTGGTTACTGTGCCAATCCCAAAAATAGATCCAACAGATACATGAGTGGTTGATACTGGTAGACCATGAATACTAGCAGTAGTAACTAATAATCCTGTGATCATATTAGCCGTAAACCCTTGCCCCGAATTCATAGGAGTGATTTTTTTACTCATGATAACTCCTACTTTTTTAGCATTGATCAATCCCCCTAAAGCCATGGTTGTAGCTACAGCAATCATTCCCCATTTTATATCTAGAGTGTTAATAATAAGTAGTAATCCAACGATTTTTGGAGTATCATTGAGGCCTCTAGCAAAACTAACGATCCCTGCACTTAGATAATGCAAGCTATCCAATACTTTTTGAGCACTGATACCTAATAGTTTTCCGTTATACGTTTCAGTTTTAGTATGGTGAATTGTTGTTGTAACCTTACTTTTGGGTATTGCACTCATTTGGTGTGAAGCTATAGCCAATGTTTCTGTATCTTGTTTTTCGTCAACATAGATTCCACTATTTTTTGTGATGTTTAATTTTTTTCTAATGTACCTAAAAAGTATGTAGGTCAATAAGCTTAATATTGCAGCCATCAAGGGGCTTACAATAAGAGGAATCAGGAATGTTTTTCCTAATTTGATAAAGTTAAATTCAGAACCAATAGCCATTATCCCTGCCCCAAACAGTGCTCCTACCAAACTGTGAGTAGTAGATATAGGCATTCCAATTTTTGTAGCAATAAGTACAGTAAAAGCAGCTCCTAGAGCAATAGAGATTGCAAAAACGGGCATTTGGATCAATTCATCAGGCACCAATCCTTTTCCTGAAAAATTCTTGACGAGCTCTTCGGCTAAAAAGATAGCTGCTACAGAACCAGTAAAAGTTGTTATTGTAGCCCAGTTTATAGCTTTTTTATAATTGGTAGTGCCGCTACCAAAAAGGGTTGCAACTCCTTTAAAATTATCATTTGCACCATTGCTATATGCTAGAAAGCAAGCGGCGATAAAAAGAAGAATCAAAGTCATATTTACGGTTTTTTAAGAGTTCTAATGTATAGTCGTTTATGTTGACAGATGATGATTACTTCGTATATGATTTTCATGAATTGAAAAACAAAAATGTAGTGTGCATTTTTGTAGGGGTAAGTTTTGGGGTGATAAAAAGAGAAGTCAAAAACAGGTATGGGCTTTCGACTTCTCAAAAAAAATAGTTAGTTAGTCGTTATTTTTAGCAACACCCACCTCCATCATAGTGATATGTTGATTTGCTGATGAATATATCATCTCTATTTAAATCTGCTAAAGCTTGTGCTGTTTTATCACAAATAGCTATAGGTTGATTTTGAAGTAGGATATGTCCTTTTTTGTCATCAAAATAATCCTCATCACCATAATATATAGCAGCTTTTCCTGTGAATATACAAGGGCCATCTTCTGGCATTGGATCTTTGATTGCGGCTACTTCAATAGATTCTATATAAATAAGCTCATCTGTTTCATAATGCTTGGGATCAAGTATTCTATATGGTTTTCTAGCTCTGATTTCTATAGTACCAAAGCCTACATCGGTCAATGCTTTTACATATTCAGCAATAGGCAAACTACCACTCAGGCATAAAGCCCTTAAGCGTTCATCATTACGCAGAGTATCATTCATAGGTTGCTCACAGGTAGGGTCACTCATTACTAATCTACCATGTGGTTTAAGTACTCGATACATTTCTTTGATTGCTTTTTTTAAATCCTCTGCTTTAAAAATATTGAATAAGCAGTTTTGTGCTGCTACATCAATACTATTATCTTCTACAGGAAGATGAAGAGCATCTCCATATCTAAGATCTACAAAATCACTTTTGAACCAGTCATTTTGTGCTTCAGCTTCAACAAAGTTTTTACGAGAAGCTTCCAACATTTCGTTTACCACATCAACTCCAATAACTCCGCCTTTCTGACGAGAAAAGTAAGAGAATTGTAATAATTCCATACCTCCCCCTACGCCAACATATAAAACCTTTGGAGTATTGGTAAGGTCACGTGCATTTACTGTACTTCCACAACCATAATTCATTTCCTGCATTATTTTTGGAATTTTAAGACCTGGTAATTCCCAAATAGGATTAGTCGTGCAACATAAACCAACATCGGGAGTCAATGCAGCTTCTTTATATAGGTTATGGGTCGCGTCTAAATAGCTCATAAGTTATTTTTTGTTTTTCCTGTAAATACAAGAAACGGTTATTTTGGGTTGCAATTAATTGGGTTGAAAGTGAAAGGAGAACCTTTTATGCAATTATAAGGATTGTATGAGTTCTTTGAATAATACAATCATTTCTGGTTCTGCTTTGCCAGCCATAGCAATAATCTCATCAATATTGATGGGTTTAAGATTTTCAGGATCACACTCATCAGTAAGTACAGATACTGCCGCTACAGGAAGATCCAAATGATTAGCAACAATTACCTCTGGTACAGTACTCATTCCTACAGCATCAGCTCCAATAATTTTTAGATATCGATATTCTGCACGAGTTTCGAGTTGAGGTCCTACTACAGAAGCGTATACTCCTTTATGTAAATTGATGTTTTTTTCTTTGGCAATAGCTTCAATTTTTGAATTGATATTGGCATCATAAGGTGCGCTCATATCTGTAAAACGACTCCCTAATTGTTCAACTCCTTTAAAAGCAAGAGGAGAACCACCTTGTAAATTGATATGATCATCTATAAGCATTAATTCTCCTTTTTTAAAATTGAGATTAACAGCCCCAGATGCATTAGAAACTAATAATGTTTTAATACCTAATTGATGCATAATACGTACAGGATAGGTTACATCTTGAAGTGAGTATCCTTCATATAGATGAAAACGTCCTTGCATAACTATGACATTTTTGCCTTCTAATTTTCCATAAATTAATTTTCCCTTATGAAATTCTACTGTGGCAGTTGGAAAGTTAGGAATATGATTATAGCTTACTTCTTTTATAATTTCTATTTCATTAATCAATTGCCCTAATCCAGTTCCTAATATAATACCGATTTCAGGGTTTATGAATCCTTTTTCTTCAAGGAATTCTGTAGTTTCTTTGATGTATTTGGTCATGTTTTGTTAGCTTATAAATTTTTGAAAAATAGCAATGTCTTTAATATCTTCATAATAATCAATATCATTGCGTTCTTCTAATAATTTCACATCTTCTTTTTGAATATTTTTTAGCGTATCTCTAAGAACAGTATCTGTACCCCAGACTTTATTTTTAAAGACTTGTGAATTTAAGGATTTCATTCCAAATAAATAATATCCTCCATCTTTTGCAGGTCCTACTACATATTCATGTGATTCTAACTCTAGAAATGCATTTTCAATATCTTTCTGGCTGAGGTCATACATATCACTCCCAATAATAATGATGTTTTGATATCCATTTTCAAAACCTGCATCAAAAGCATGTTCCATACGTTGCCCCAAATCATTACCTGCTTGTTGCTGTTTTGAATAAATTTCTGAATTCCATAAGTCATCCTCACGTATCTTTACAGAATAATGAACTTCTTTTTGAACATTTAAGTTTTTGGTAATTGTAACGGTATGTTGCAATAAGAATTGATAAATTTCTAATGCTGCAGAATCGCCAATAGTAGCGGCTAGTCTTGTTTTGCATTTGCCTAGCTCAGGGTTTCGGGTAAAAATGAGAAGTAGATTTTTTTCTTTCAATTTTAGTATACTTTTTTTCCTTTATACAACCACTTACTCCACTCTTTAGAATAAGTATGAACTTTGTCTGTTACTTGGTTCTTGTTATTTAATACAGGATAATCGTTATTTTTCCAAGCAAAAATGCCTCCGTACAAATTGTGAACGTTGGTGTATCCTGCTTTTTTTAGATGTTCAGAAATATTTTCTGATCGAATTCCTAAACTACAATATACTACTATATGAGCGTTTTTGGGTATGTTTTGTTGGATTATATGTGCTATAGAAAAATGATTATACCCTACATGGATAGCATTTTCTAGATGACTTATTTGGTATTCTTTTTTCTCTCTGGCATCAAATAGTATTACGGTATCTTGAATAGCTTTTAATTCATTTACAGAGATATAAGGGATACTGTTATTATTGTGAGTATTCAATAATGTATCCAATGAGCTTTGAGCATTGCCAAAATGACCTATAAGCAGCAGTATATAAATTATTCTAATATTCATTTAGGGTTAAAAAAAATAGCTTGTACAGGTAGTTTTTATGCTACAGTTCCTTGGCAACTACTTCCTGCTCCAGCGGTACAGCCATAGCAGTGTTGAGAAATTATAATATTTCTATTCTGAAGCAATTCTTCATTATACTCACTAATATGTTTGACTTTGCTAGCGACCTTAAGATCGAGCATTTGGTTAAAATCACAATCATAGAGCCACCCATCCCAACTGATAGAAATAGTATTGGTACACATAACATTGGCTACCGCCATTGGATTATAGGCTTCTACTAATGCATACATATAATCTTCGTAGTTTTCTGAAGCTATGAGATAGTCCAAAAATCTACTGATAGGTAAATTGGTAATGGCAAAAAGATTGTGAAATTGAATAGAAAAGTCTTCTAAGAGTGCTTTTTTAAAATCTTTCTCCATAGAAGCTTGATCTCCTGGTAAAAATGCTCCCGAAGGGTTATATACCAAATCAAGTCTGAGGTCACTATCAGGCATGCCATATCCTCTGTCATTAAGCTCTTGAAGTGCTTTTATAGATTTGTCAAAAACCCCGTTGCCTCGTTGCTTATCTGTCTTTCCTTTGGTCCAGTGAGGCATAGATGAGATGACATGTACATTGTGTTTTTTAAAAAAATCAGGAAGATCATAGAATTTTTTGTTCGCTCTAATAATAGTAAGGTTACTACGCACGATAAAATCTTTGATTCCTGCCTTACTTGCTTCTTCTACAAACCATCTAAAGTTAGGATTCATTTCAGGAGCTCCACCAGTCAAGTCCAAGGTGTGAGCTCCCGTTTTTTTGATAACCTCCAAACATTGTTGCATAGTTTCTTTGGTCATAATCTCTTTGCGATCAGGACCTGCATCCACATGACAATGTTCGCATATTTGATTACACATATAACCAACATTGATTTGTAGAATTTCTAACTTATTGGGGCGTAAAGGGAAATGACCAATCTCTGCGATTTTATCTGCAAATTTGGGTAAATCTCCATTAGCAAATATTCCATTATTTAGAATTTCTAATTGCCTATTGGCATTAGCCAATTGGTCATTGCGTTTTTGTAAGGATTGTTTTCTCTTAACTTCTGACATCTTCTGTTCCTGAATTAGTATAGATTTTAATTCGAGAAAGTAGGCTTTTAATTAGGATGAAGTTATTACTTCAGCAAAACTAAAATCCTACTTACATCGAAAGCTTTTCGTATTTCTTCATCATTTGTACCCCGTGAACCAATGTGGCTCCACTTTCTATTGCCGCTCCAGCATGTACTGCTTCCATCATTTCTTCTTTAGTAATACCTCGTTGTAATCCATCTTTGGTATAAGAATCGATACAATAAGGGCATTTTACTACATGAGAAACTGCTAAAGCAATTAATGATTTTTCTCGGGCACTTAGCGCCCCTTCTTCAAAAACTTTACCATAGTAATCAAAGAATTTGGTACCTAGTTCTTCACTCCACTCTGTGATTTTTCCAAATTTTCTTAAATCAGCAGGGTCATAATATGTTTTAGACATATAGTATTATTTTTTAGGTTGTAGATACGTGTTATTACGTCGTTGGTATTAAATTGTACTTACATTAAAATGTAATTTATTATTTTCAAAAAATAATAAGTACAGTAGAAATATAGTTAAAATACAAAGATCGCATAATAAATAAACGATTTTTGTGGAAAAAGATAAAGATTTTAAGAATCAAAACATGTAAATAACTGTTCTGTATAAGTGATTAATTCTAAATAAAAAGTAATAAAGGGAAAATATAAAACGAAGTTTATGAGGAAAAAAGTTACACTTAAACAGCTTGCAAGAGAATTGAATCTTTCTATTTCTACAGTTTCAAAATCATTAAAAAATGATGCTGAGATTAGTCAAAAAACAATTATCAGAGTTCATGAATTAGCAGATTTTTATAATTACAAACCCAATGCTCTTGCAGTAAGTTTAAAAAGTAACAAAACCAAGACTATTGGAGTAATACTACCAGAAATTCTGAATCATTTTTTTGCAAAGGCGTTACACGGTATAGAGCAAGAAGCCTCAGAAAGAGGGTATAAAATAGTTACCTGTATTACCAATGAATCTTATGATAAAGAAGTGGGATATGTAGAGATGCTTAATTACAGTAGTGTTGATGGTTTCATTATATCTTTGAGTCAAGAAACTCAAATCCTAAATAAGTTAGAGCATTTCAAAGAACTTAAAAGAGATAATGTGCCTATCGTGATGTTTGATAGGGTGACAGAAGAGATAGAGTGTGATAAGGTAATTGTAGATGATAAAAAAGGATCAGAAACAGCAGTAAACTACCTTATAGAAACAGGGTGTAAAAAGATTGCTGTTATTACAACAATAGGGGATCTGAGTGTAGCCAAATTACGATTAGAAGGAGCAAAAGTAGGCATACAGGCCAATGACGAGATATCACTGGTAGAGTTATCTATTAAAAACACAGATAGTTCAGAAGCACTTATAGAGCAATTTCTTAAAGATAATACAATAGATGCGGTTCTTGGTTTGGATGAAACAGCAGCGGCTGTCTCTATAAATATGTCACACAAATTAGGCTATAAAATCCCTGAGGATATTTCTGTAATAGGATTTACAGATGGCTTATTGGCTAAATATTCTTATCCAAAACTTACTACAGTTTCTCAACATGCAGAAGATTTGGGAATAAAAGCTGCCAGAAATTTGGTGGATCAATTGGATAATTATGAAGAAAATTACCAGAACAAAACCGAAATTGTTAAAACATCTTTGATTGTTAGAGATTCTACATACTAGATTATATACTATATTTATAGGATACGATAGTGTATAATAATTTTATATAGTTGTAGCCGTTTTTACTGATATATTTCTATTTATACAGAAGAAAACAGATGTTTCATAATAGTATATGTTTATGAAATATGAAAACTACAAGAGCCCTAAGATATGTTTGCAATAAAAGAAGAAGATAGTTCTAGATTTTCAATTTTGGATAGAGATATTCAATTAGACAATGCAAAAAATAAAACGTATGATCTTATTGTTATAGGGGGAGGTGCTACAGGAGCAGGAATTGCGTTGGATGCGGTTTCTAGAGGTTTAAAAGTTTGTTTAATAGAAAAAAACGACTTTGCATCAGGAACCAGTAATAAATCTACAAAACTTATTCATGGTGGCCTTAGGTATCTCAAACAGATGGAGATCGGTCTGGTAAGAGAATCAGGAAGTGAGCGAGCTATTGTACATAAACTAGCTCCACATCTGGTGATTCCTGAAAAAATGCTACTTCCTCTTGTGGAAGGAGGAACCTATGGTAAATTAATGGCCTCTATAGGATTAAAAATTTATGATTTTCTAGCAAATGTAGAAGGTGAGGATAAGAGAAAAATGCTTAGTATACAAGAAACACTGAATACAGAACCCTTATTAAATAAAGAAGGAGTTATTGGTGGGGGATATTATGCAGAATACAGAACAGACGATGCAAGACTTACCATAGAACTGATAAAGAAAGCAAGTTCATTTGGTGCAAATTGCATTAATTATTGTGAGATGCTCTCTTTTAATTATAATGAAAATGGTAAAATAATGAGTCTAAACTGTATAGATCATAACACGCAACAGGAAATTGTTATTCGGTCAGAAAATTTTGTTTCGGCTACAGGGCCATGGGTAGATTTATTGAGAGAGAAGGATGAATCCATGAATGATAAGTATTTACATCTTACAAAAGGAGTACATCTTGTTTTTTCTCGTAAACGGTTTCCTCTTCATCAATCTATTTATTTTGATGTACCTGATGGCAGGATGATTTTTGCAATTCCAAGAGGACGGGTTACGTATGTAGGGACCACAGATACAAGTTACAAGGGGAACTTAAATCGAGTAGTTGCCACTCAACAAGATGCAACCTATTTATTAAAAGCTGTTCAGTATATGTTTCCTGATTTAGAACTTACTCAAAAAGATATTGAGTCTAATTGGGCAGGATTACGACCATTGATTCATGAAGATGGTAAAGATCCTTCAGAACTTTCTAGAAGAGATGAGGTTTTTGTATCTAAAACAGGATTGATATCTATTGCAGGGGGGAAACTTACAGGATATCGTAAAATGGCACAACGAGCTATTGATGAGGTGCTTGATACGATGAGTGATGAGAGAAAAAGTAAGTTCTCTAACTCACATACAGATACTATTCTTTTAACAAGTGATCCGCTTAAGAATACCCAAGAGGTAGGAGAATATAGCGACCAAGTAGCTCGGGAACTCAAAAAAATGCAGATAGATGATCTGTACTATAGCTCGTATTTGGTTTCTACTTATGGCAAACAAACAGATGTGATTTTGAATAAGACAGATAGTTTTACCAATGAGATGATGATAGAGCGTTTAATTCGTGCTGAGCTATGGTATAGTGTGTATTATGAAATGACCAATGGGTTGGCTGATTTTTTTGTAAGAAGAACAGGAAGACTTTATTTTGATATTGATAGTGTGTATCACTATAGGTTATTAGTATTACATGACTTAGTTGGTTATTTAAACTGGAATAAACTTCGTATCACTCAAGAAAATAATTATCTAGATCTCTTGCTGGAAGATGCAATTACCTATTACGAAACAGAATTTTAAATAAAAAAACCTTGTTAGAAACTGCCGACAATCCCAATTTGTCCCGCTCCTAGTTTGAGGTTCCATTTTATTTTATTTTTCTTGTGATTATACGCATAGCGTTCTGTTCTTTTGAGATAATTGTCTATTCCGTCTACAATAACAACACTAATCGCCATTCCAAGTACAACATCTGTAAGCCAGTGTGCTCCCTCCCATAAACGAGATACAGGAGATAATAGACCTATTGCATAGATACCTCCTTTTATATAAGGGCTTTTAAACTGTTTGGCTATTGCATGTGCCGTGGTGAATGAAAGAATAGTATGTCCTGAAGGAAAAGAATGATACCCTGCTTCATGAGAGTAAAATCTGAAGCTGAGGTTGCCCTCTCCTGTAAGAGGTCTAGCCCTACCTACTAGTGTTTTACTAACCGTTTGTAGTAGCCCTCCTGCGGTTGCAGAAGCAATAAGAAGAACCCCCGTTTTTCTTATTTTTTCATTTTTAGTAATAAGCCCTAAAGCATATACACTAGTCGTTAATCCATAATTGAGTAAAGGTTTTCCGAAACGAAAACCTACTTCTTTGACACCAGTAGGAATATCTTCTGATTGTTCTGCGAAATATTCATTTGCAGGTTCATCAACCGCTAATAAAATAGCTGTCCCAGCCATTATCCCTCCAAAAGTAGCCCAATCTTTTCCTTTCCATTTAAGGGGGCGTGTATAGGTATTTTTTACACCACCATATATAGATAATCCATCATATTTCATCATTTGCCAAGTAGACATTTTTTCTGAAGTCTCAAGCGAATCACTAGTTTTTTGAATGTCTTGCGAATGAATAACAAGAGTAATAAGCGAGAATATTATAGATAGAAATAAGGGCTTTGTATAAGTCATGATTATAATTTGCGCTACAAAAATAGTAACTTAATCATTAAAAAATAGATTTCCTTATAAGAATAAAAGCTTTTAGCGTATAAGTCAGAAGTATAGAATTCTTCTTATTCAGATTTGTGTAAACACAATTTTTGATCTTTACGCAATTGTAAATGAATGTTTAAGCATAAAAAAAGCCCAAACAATTGTTTGGGCTTTTAAGGTGGTGCCTCCAGGAATCGAACCAGGGACACAAGGATTTTCAGTCCTTTGCTCTACCAACTGAGCTAAGGCACCTTGCTGTAAGCGGATGCAAATATAACACCCTTTTTTTAATACACAAGAGAAAAATGTAAAAAAATCGTTTCGTACTTTTGCAACTTATAAAAACAAAATATGAATCTGGTTATTGATGTAGGGAATACATACACTAAAATAGGTGTTTTTGATGCATCAAAAATTATTTATAAAAATATAATTGAACATAATGCTTTAAAAAAAGAGGTGCAGAACATCAAAGAAACCTACTCTTTGATTAAAAATGCCATTATCTCTTCGGTTTCTAATATAAACGAAGATTGTATTCAATATATCAAAAATGTATATAATACACTTGTGTTAGATCATTTGGTATCGATGCCGTTCAAGAATTTATACGATACACCTACTACATTAGGAATTGATAGAATGGCTTTGGTGGCAGCAGCAGTTGATCAGTTATCTGGTAAAAATGTATTGATTATAGATGCTGGAACTTGCATAACATATGATTTTAAAAATAAAAAAGAAGAATACCTTGGAGGGGCAATAGCACCAGGAATACGATTGCGATATGGTAGCTTACATAATTATACGGCAAAATTGCCATTATTAGAGTTGGTATCTCCAAAAAACCAAATAGGAAAAAGCACAGAAGAAGCAATTCATTCAGGAGTTGTTTTCGGAATATTACATGAAATTAATGGGGTAATTACAGAATATTGCAACATTTATCCTGATTTAACAGTTATTTTAACCGGTGGGGATGCACATTTTTTGTCTAAAAGATTAAAAAATAGCATATTTGCCACTTCTAATTTTTTGTTGGAAGGATTAAACTACATTTTAGCCTTTAATAATAATAAATGATAAAAAAGATTTTAGTAGTCATATTGGTACATGTTGCCATAATATCTCACGCTCAGGAAGGGACTTCATCACCATATTCTTTTTATGGAATTGGTATTCCAAAGTTCAAAGGAACAGTAGAAAACAGATCGATGGGGGGATTGAGCATACATACAGATAGTATACATCTTAACCTTCAAAACCCAGCTTCTTTTGGAGAGCTAGGACTTACCACGTATACGGTAGGTACATCATATAGTAAATTTGACATTAGCAATACTACGGAGTCATCTACAGGAGAAAATGCTTCTTTAGATTATTTGGCAATTGGTATTCCTGCAGGTAAATTTGGTTTTGGTTTTGGTATTGTGCCGCTTACCTCAGTAGGATATGAGCTTAATAATGTAAGCGGTACTAGAGAGCTTAGATATTCTGGAACAGGAGGATTGAATAAAGTTTTCCTAGCTGCTGGTGTAAAACTTAATAAACACTTAAGTGTAGGTGTAGATTTAAATTATAACTTTGGAAATATTGAAAACAAAACAATCTTAAGAAGATCAGGGGTTCAATATGATACAAGAGAAATTACAAATTCAGATTTATCATCTTTTAGCTTATCTTTTGGATTGACATATAAGACAATGATAACAGATAGGCTAGAACTTGTTGCCTCTGCTGTATCAAGGCCTTCTTTTGATTTGACATCTAATGGAAGTAGAGAATTGGCAACAGTGATCATAGGAAATAATGGTCAAGAAGGAGTAATCGATAGAAGAGAAATAACGATTGAAGATCAAGAGGTGGATTTACCTGCAGAATATAAGATTGGTGGAGGTATAGGAGAGCCTAGAAAATGGTTTATAGGAGCAGAATATGTGTATGTAGATTCTGGTAAGTTTACGAATTTGGTGTCTAATCAGAGTAATGTTGTCTATGAGAATGCTTCAAAATTTAAGGCAGGAGGATATTATATTCCTAGATATAATTCTTTAACAGGATATTTTAATAGGGTTACATATCGAGCAGGATTCCGTTATGAAGAGACAGGATTGAATATAAACAATGGATCAGTTGATGAGTTTGGCATATCTTTTGGAGTAGGACTACCAGTTGGAAGGTTATTCTCGAATACTAATCTAAGTTTTGAGTATGGTCAGCGAGGAACAACGAATTTTGGATTGGTTAAAGAAGAATTCTTTAACGTCTCTTTAAGTTTATCATTAAATGATAGATGGTTTAAGAAATTAAAATTTAATTAAATACAATAATTACTACAGCTATGAATACTAAAGTTTTATTTATACTAGCAACAGGATTAGCGTTGAGCACTACAAGTGTAAATGCTCAGGCAACAGACTGTGCAAATACGGCTTCTATAGCTTATGAGCATGCTAAAGTGAAGAATTATGAAGCGGCAGAAGCGCCTCTATGGAAAGTAAGAAAAGAATGTCCAACTTATAGTGTAGCAACGTATCAGTTTGGTCAAAAATTATTAAAAGCCAAGTATAAGAAAGCTACAGGCGATGCAAAAATAGCTGTTGCAAAAGAACAGATTGAGTTATGGAAGGAAAGATTCAAGTATTTTCCTGCAAAAACTAAGGTAGGAGATATGCATTCTGATATAGGTCAGTTGATGTATGATAATAAAATGGGTGCAAAAGATACTCAGTTTGCAGAATTCGATAAGGCATATACTGAAGATAAAGCAAGCTTTAAAAGACCAAAGAAATTATATACATATTTTTCTCTTTTTGTAGATCTTCATGGAGAAGGTAAAAAAGAACTTCAAGGAGTCTTTAATTTATATGATGATGTTACAGAAAAGATAGAGAATGAAGAAAGTAGATTGGCAAAAATAATTGCAGAGCTTACAGAAAAAGAAGAAGCGGGAACTGCATTGAGCTCTAAAGAAAAAAGAAAGCTTAAGAATTCAGGAATTAACCTTACAGCTTTTAGTAAAGTAAAAGCAGGGATAAATCAGAAGCTAGGAGAATTAGCAGATTGTAAGAACTTAATTCCATTATATAATGGTCAGTTTGAAGCTAAAAAGACGGATGTAAGCTGGTTAAAAAGTGCAGCAGGAAGAATGTCATCAAAAGAATGTACAGATGATCCGTTGTTCTTTAGATTGGTAGAAGCACTGCATACAGCAGAACCTTCTTCAAAATCAGCATACTATTTAGGGATCTTAGCATTAAAAGATAAGAAAACTACAACCGCATTGAAATATTTTAATCAATCAGCAGAATTAGAGACTAAAGCTAGTGATAAGGCAAAGGTATACTTTAAGATTGGTGAAATAATGAAAAGACAAGGAAGCAAAGGAAAAGCAAGATCTTACTATAGAAAAGCACTTAAGCAAAAACCTTCGATGGGAGTTTGTTACCTTAGAATAGCAAGTATGATAGCTGGTAGTGCAAATAATTGTGGAGCAGATGTGTTTAGCAAAAGAGCTGTATATTGGTTAGCAGAAAACTATGCAAGAAGAGCAGGGAAAATTGATCCTAGTTTAAGATCAACTTCAACAAAAACAGCAGCAAGTTATCACGGTAGAGCTCCATCAAAAACAGATATCTTTAATAACCCAGGAGTAACATCTGTTAAGATTGGTTGTTGGATTGGTGAAACCGTAAGAGTGCCAAAACTATAATGCAAAATAAAAAACAGTATATCATAAAAAACATTGTCACAGCATTTGCTGTGACAATGTTTTTTTCATGCCAATCAGTAAAAAAAGAAGGGCAAGAATATTTATCTTCTGAAGACGCTCCTATAGCAGAAGTATATGAAGTTAATCTTAAATATACAGATTCAGGAAGGTTGGCTGCAATACTTAAGACTCCTAAGATATTGGACTTTTCCAATAAATCATTTGCATACTATGAGTTTCCAGAAGGAATTATTTTGGATGTGATAGATAAAGAAGGGAAAGTAAGTGTTGTTACCTCAGATTATGCAATATCATATAAAGAAACAGGTTTGATTGATATGCGAGGTAATGTAGATATACGAACTGCCGATAGTACCCATTTGCAGGCAGAACAACTGTATTGGGATCAAAATATTAATTGGGTTTTTACAGATCAACCCTATAAAAGTTATCTACCTGACGGAACAATTAATGAAGCAGATGGTTTTGACGCTAATCAAGATTTTACTATCTTGAATTCAAGAATTAATGACGGAGTGATGTTTATCGAGGAGTAAATAATCAGTGCTATGATGAAAGTATTTAGATTTTTTGAATATGCCTATTTGGCTATAATGTGTTTTTTTATTTACGAAGCATATATAGAGTGGGGCCGTGAAGGAGGAAAAAGTATGCTCTATCTTTTTTTTGCGATAGCAGCGATTTTTATGTTTTTCTTTAAAAGAAATTTCAGAAAACGATTTGAAGCCAATAAGAAAGGTTAATTCATGGAGTTGCATATCACAGTTATTATTCTTTCCCTTATTCTTTCAGCCTTTTTTTCGGGAATGGAGATTGCGTATGTGTCCTCAAATAAAATTCATATAGAAATAGAGAAAAAGCAAGGAGGTTTCATTGCTAATATTCTTGCTCGATTAACTCAAAAACCTTCCAAATTTATAGCCACTATGCTAGTGGGTAATAATATAGCATTGGTTGTGTATGGTTTTTATATGGGAGAGTTGTTGATGAGGGTTATAGAGGGATATTTTCCTTATATAGCAGAAAGTATTAATCTGTTATTACAAACAACTATTTCTACTTTGGTAATATTGATTACGGCAGAATTCTTGCCCAAAGTATTTTTTCAGATATATTCAAATACCTTGCTCAAAGTATTTTCATTTCCTGCATATATTTTTTATATAGTATTTTCTCCTATTTCATCATTTGTGATTTGGGTTTCTGATTTTGTTTTAAAAACATTTTTAAAAACAGACGGAGATGAAGTTCAGTTAGCATTTAGTAAGACAGAGTTAGGGGATTATATAAATGAACAAATGGAGACTATAGAGGAACATGATGAAGTTGATAGTGAAATTCAAATTTTTCAGAATGCATTAGATTTTTCAGATGTAAAATCTCGAGAAGTTATGATTCCCAGAACAGAAATTGTGGGAGTAGAAAAATTACAATCTATAGAAGAAGTAAGTAAGCTATTTATAGATACAGGTTTGTCAAAAGTTATAGTTTATAATAATACAGTTGATGATATTATAGGGTATGTGCACTCTTTTGAGTTGTTTAAGAAACCAAAATCATTAAGGGCAATTCTTCTCCCTGTTGTTTTTGTGCCAGAAACAATGTTTGTAAAAGACGTACTTAATCTCTTGACCAAAAAAAGAAAAAGTATAGCTGTGGTGATTGATGAATATGGGGGGACCAGTGGTATAATTACAGTAGAGGATATTGTTGAAGAACTTTTTGGGGAAATTCAAGATGAGCATGATTCTGTTGCTCTTATAGAAGAGCAATTGTCAGAAAATCAGTATCGATTCTCTGCTAGAGTAGAAGTAGATCATATAAATGAAGTTTATAAGTTGAACTTACCCGAAGATGAAAACTATGAAACACTTGGAGGGATGATTGTTAATCATACCGAAGAAATTCCGCAACAAGGAGATGAGGTAAAAATAGATATCTTCAAGATGAAGATTATAGAAACATCAAATACCAAGATTGAGATCATAGAACTACAAGTAGTGACAGAAGATTAATTACACAGTGAGGCGACGTATAAAAAAAGCCAAAGAGCATACTGTTTATTCTCATATATATGGGGGTTGTATTATGTGATTTGCTTTGTAGTAGTATAGAGCTATTGAGTCACCTTAGGTACTTTACAAAACCTTTAATCCTAGTCTCTCTCATCCTATTTTTTTGGAGAAACAAAAATAACCTAAGTGCTATAGTGGTTAGGTTATTGTTTTTGGGGTTGTTGTTTTCTTTGATAGGGGATATTCTGTTGTTGTTTGTCGTAAAATCGCAACTTTTTTTTATGATAGGGCTTTTTGCATTTTTGATTGCCCATATAATGTATACCTTAATATTTCTTAAAAAACGAAATAAACAGCGAAAAAACATAAGCTTTTTTATGTTTACTATGCTATATGGGGTAGTCTTGTTTTTTCTTTTGTATAGAGGCTTGGGGGAGTTGTTAATACCTGTAGTAGTATATATGATAGTGATTTTGTTAATGTCTAATGCTTCCTATCTCAGAAAAAACAAAGTTTCACAAGTGAGTTATAATCAAGTTCTTTACGGAGCCTTGTTTTTTATGCTTTCAGATAGTGTGTTGGCATATACTAAATTTTATAATCCTTTGTTTATGCAAGACATATGGATTATGGTTACATATACAATTGCCCAATTTTTAATAGTAAAAGGAGTTTTAGGTCAAGTAAAACAAGTAAATTAAATACGTTAAAACCAGATCGTGTAGTATTAAAGAAAAACTTCATAAGACTTTCAGATTTTTTAATTGGTATTATTACAATAAAATGGTATTTTCGCCCACTATATTTGAATAAATTATAAGATACCATGGCAGTTTTAAATAAAATCAGACAACGTTCGGTTTTTCTAATCGTAATTATAGCGCTAGCACTTTTCTCTTTTGTATTAGCAGATTTAATACGTAATGGGGGAGCTATTTCCCAAAAGGCTGAAAATATAATTGCAACCATAAACGGAAAAGATATTGATAGAACTGAGTTTGCTAGAAGGGTAGAGTTGGCTTCACAAAATTTTGGTGGGGGAGCATCTAGTATTCAGGCAGTAAATTATGTATGGAATCAGCAATTGAGAGAAACTGTCTTTGAAGAGCAATTAGATGAACTAGATATAAGAGTAGGAGAAGATGAAGTAAATGAATTATTAGCTGAATCACTGGCAAATAATCCAACTTTCCAAAATGAAGCAGGAGCTTTTGATAAAGCAAAAATGCAAGAATATGTTGCTAATGTAAAAGCTACCTCACCAAAAGCATACGCACAATGGTTAGATTTTGAGAACTCTGTAAGTAAAAATGCGAGAGAAAAAATTTACCTTACAATGATCAAAGCTGCTGTAGGGTCTACATTGAGAGAAGGTGAATTAGAATATAAGATGGAAAATGATAATGTAGATATAAAATATGTACAAGTACCATTTTCTAGTATTGAAGACAGTAAAATTGATGTGACTGATGCAGATATTAAGTCATATGTAGATGCACATGCAGATCAATATAAAGCAGAAGAGTCAAGAGATATACAATATGTGTTGTTTAATGAAGAAGCAAGCCAAGAAGATGAAAATCAAATAAGACAAGAAGTAGCTGTATTATTAGATGATAGAGTAGAGTTTAATAAATCAACCAATGCAACAGATTCTGTTTTCGGATTTAGAAATACAAAAAATGTTGAAGAATTTGTGGCTCAGCACTCAGCAATACCATTTGATGGAGGGTTTAAGTTTAAGAAAGACTTACCAGCAACTGTAGCAGATACACTTTATAACCTTGGAATTGGTGGAGTTTATGGTCCTTATAAAGATGGAGGTCATTTTAAGATATCTAGGATAATTGCTCAAAAACAAATACCTGACTCTGTAAAAGCAAATCATATTTTGATTTCTTGGGAAGGATTAGGAACCGCAGGAGATACAAAAAGAACTAAAGAAGAAGCAAAAGTTCTTGCTGATAGTATTATCGGTTTAACTAGAGCAGATAAAACTAAATTCACGGCCCTTGCATCAGAATTCTCTGCAGATAGTTCTAATAAGGATAAAGGAGGAGATTTAGGGTATTTTACTCCAGGTAGAATGGTGCCAGCATTTAATGATTACTGTTTCGAAAATAAAATAGGAGATCAAGGAATTGTAGAAACACAATTTGGGTATCATATTATTAGTATAGAAGATCAAAAGAATGAGCAAACAGCTGTGAAAATAGCTACTGTAGCTCAGAAAATTGAGCCTAGTGAAAAAACTATAGATGCAATTTTTACAAAAACTACAAAGTTTCAGATCGCTGCTAAAGACAAGAAATTTGATGAAATCTCTAAAGAGAATGGGTTGACAGCAAGGCCAGTAAATAAGATAAAAGAATTAGACGAGAGTATTCCCGGTGTAGGAGCTCAAAGATCAATAGTTCAATGGGCATTTAATGAAAAATCAGAAGTAGGTGATATTAAACGTTTTGATATTCCTGGAGGGTATGCTGTGGTTCAATTGACCGCAAAAGCAGACAAAGGATTGATGAGTGTTGAAGATGCTAGTGCAACAGTAAAACCTATATTGATTAAAGAAAAGAAAGCAGAGCAATTAAAAAATAAGATTTCTGGTAGTACATTGGATGCAATTGCGCAAGGGCAAGGGCAAACAGTAAAAGTTTCTTCTGCCTTAAACATGAAAACGCCAACAATTAGCGGAGCAGGAAATGAACCAAAAGTAGTGGGAGCTGCTTTTGCTTTAGAAATAGGAAAAGTATCTGCCCCTATCGTAGGAAACAATGGAGTTTATGTAGTAGAAGTAACAAAGAAAACACCTGCCGGTAAATTAGATAACTACATGAGTTATGCTTTGAGAATGTCTAAAGCTCAAGCTGGAGCAGTAGATACAAAAGTTTTTGAAGCCCTAAAAGGAGCTGCAGAAATTGAAGATAAAAGATCAAAATTCTATTAGAAAGTAAGAAACATAAGACAAAAAAACCTGAAGTTACAACCTCAGGTTTTTTTTGTTTACGTTTGTCTTAAAAAATGGTATAAGCTTTTAGTTTCTATTATAACGGGGGTGTTTTAGATGAGCTTTTGGTATTAGTAAAGCTTTTTAAGATGGGAGATAAATTCCTTCTTAGCTTCGAACTTTTTGTTCCCATTTCCAGGCAGAGCTAAGAGAGTCATCCAGGGTGCTTTTTGCTTTCCATCCTAATTCATTATTTGCCTTAGTGGTATCTGCATAAGCTGCAGTAATATCTCCTTCTCGTCTTTCTACAATTTTATAATTTAGTTTTTGATCAGCTACCTTTTCAAAAGACTGTATAACCTGTAATACAGAACTACCTGTTCCAGTTCCTACATTAAATACTTCGTAATTAGTAGTAGTATTATTATTCTTAATAAGCCTTTCTAAGGCTATTACATGAGCTTTCGCCAGATCTACAACATGTATGTAGTCTCTTATGCAAGTACCATCATCTGTTGGGTAATTATCGCCAAATACAGACAATTGTTCACGAAGCCCAATAGCAGTTTGTGTAATAAACGGAATTAGGTTTTGAGGCACTCCGATAGGAAGTTCTCCTATAGCAGCAGTTGGGTGTGCTCCTATTGGATTAAAATATCGCAATGCAATAGCTTTGAGAGCAGGGTTTACTTTGCAAGTATCTCGTATGATCTCTTCTCCAATTTGTTTTGTATTTCCGTAAGGAGATTCCGCTGCTTTTACAGGGGCATCTTCTGTTATAGGTAGTGTATCAGCTTGCCCATATACAGTACAAGAAGAGCTAAAAATAAAACTAGAAGAAGCTTTTTGCGTGAGCTGTTGTAATAGGTAGACCAAAGTTGATATATTGTTTTCGTAGTAAAGCAAAGGCTCTTCTACGCTTTCTCCTACAGCTTTGGATGCAGCAAAATGAATCACTCCTTCAATGTCTTGGTGGCGTTCAAAAAAGTCTTGAACAATGTTTTTTTCTCTGAGGTCAAATTTTTCAAAAACAGGTTTTTTTCCTGTAATTTCATAAATTCCATTAAGGACATCGGTAGATGAGTTTGAGCAATTATCAATAATTACAACCTCATACCCTTTGTTTTGTAACTCAACAACAGTATGAGAACCGATGAACCCCAATCCCCCCGTGACTAAGATTTTCATATATAAAATGATTTAATATTATTGCTAACGAAGGAACAATAATTAAAGGATTTTAGCAACTTCTTGATTTACAAATTCTAGAAACCTCTCATCTTTTTCTGTAAAAGGATTAGGTGTTTCTGAATCAATATCAATTTGACCAATATTCTCACCTGCTTTAAATAATGGAATTACGATCTCTGACTTTACAGTAAAACTACAAGCGATATAATTGTCTTGAGCTTGTACATCTGGAACAACAAAGTTTTCATTAGAAATAGCTACCTGACCACAGATACCTTTTCCAAAAGGTATGATCTCGTGATCTGTTGCTTCACCAACATATGTGCGTAATTTTAGCTCTTCTTTGTCTCCATTCTTAAAATAAAAACCAACCCAATCATAATACGTTATTGAGTCTTTGAGGAGTTGACATACAGAGTGCAGTCTATCGGTTAAAGGTTTATCTTCTTTAGTAAGTATTTGGGTTACTTTGGGTTTTAAATTTTCAAATAACATTCGGGTACAATTTTTAACATCAAAAATATTCAAAATATTCAAAATATTTAGAATATTTAGAAAAAGACATGCTATTTAGAATAGTGTTGTATTATTAAAAAAGACATTTAAAAAAGTTGATAGATTGGTAATTGTTTTATAGATGAAGTATTTTTGCCATTTTTAACATAATAACAACACTATAACGTTTTGAAAACAACTGCAAAATTTATTGTAATGCTACTTCTGGCGGGGTTTGTTTGTGTGTCTTGTAAAACTGATAAAAAGTCAAAATCAGTTGATGTGCAAGGGTTGACAGGCAAAGATCTTAATGCTACAGATACTAGATCAGAAGTTACATTTGAGGATACACGCGATCAAAAAATATATAATGTATATCTTTCTATTAAAGCTGCCTTGGTGAATTCAAAGAGTGAAGAAGTGCAGGCAGAAGCAAAAAATCTAGAAGGAATTCTTGGAGATAGTAAAGATGATGCTCAATTTAAAGCCACTTTAAAATTAGTTTCATTAACCAAAGATATTAATAAACAACGAGATTTTTTTGTAGCACTAACCGAAGAAATGGAGCGGGTAATTGGCAAATCCAAAATTATATCAGGAGAGATATATAAACAATTTTGCCCTATGGCTTTTGATGGAAAAGGTGGGTATTGGTTATCAGACTCAAAAGAAATAAGAAACCCTTATTTTGGTAACAAAATGTTGGTTTGTGGTGATATAGAAGAAGTTTTTAAGTAAAATAGATAATAATTATTTATTATCTTTAAAAAAGGAATCTTGTGTAGGATTTAGTTTCGTTTTGGGGAAGACGAATACTAATGATGTACATACATGAGGTTATTATAATTGGAATGAAAACAAAAAATATGGTAGAGTGTAAATTAATCTTGTTAATTTTTTCAGTACTATTTTCTTCTTGTAATGAGGCAGAGGTAGTATATGAGCCATCAGAGAAAACTCTAGCGCTTATAGAGAAATCTAAGACGCTCAAAATGCGTGGTGATAAAGTAGAGCAACGTCTGCTCAAAAAAAAGGACTCTATAGAAATACATGCAGGAAGCGGGAATGTAGATGATGGTGAATTTGTAAATATAGAAGATATCTCAAGTGATTTTGTTTTAGATATGAGATATGCTACAACTTCAAATTTTTTGAAAGAAAAGGTATACTCTTGTGCAAAATGTTATGTGAGAGATGTGGTTGCTCAAGCATTGATTCGCGCCAATGCAGATCTAATCAAGAAAGGGTATAAGATCAAATTTTTTGATTGTTATAGACCGCATAGTGTACAGAAAAAAATGTGGAAAATTTTCCCGAACCCTGGATATGTAGCCAATCCAAAAGGAGGGTCGGTTCATAATAGAGGAGCGGCTGTAGATATTACATTGGTAAAATTAGATGGAGAATCAGTAGATATGGGGACAGATTTTGATTTTTTTGGTAAAAAAGCACATCATTCATATAGCGCTTTTTCGCAAGAAATATTAGACCATCGTAAGCTATTGAAGAAAACCATGGAGAAACATGGTTTCAAGACTATAAGAACAGAGTGGTGGCATTATAATTTTATAGGAAATAAAAGGTTTACAGTGTCTGATTTTACATGGAAATGTGATTAGAAAACAAGGCTTTTGAAAAATAATAAAAAACGACATTTACTATAGTAAATGTCGTTTTTGTGCATGATAACTAAGAATCGGAAAAAAAATCATGCTTGTCTCTAGAACTGCTCTACTTCTGTGCTACCTTCCATAGCAACAGTAGAAGACTTTCCTGTGGTTACTGTGTTTTGTACAGCATCAAAATATGTAGTGCCTACAAAACCTTGATGTTTCACTGCGCGGAATCCATCTTGTTGTAAAGCAAATTCTCTTTCTTGTAATTCAGAATAACCAGCCATTCCTCGTTCTTTATATGCTTTTGATAGCTCAAACATGCTTGTGTTTAAGGCATGAAACCCTGCTAGAGTGATAAATTGAAATTTATATCCCATAGCAGCCAGTTCTTCTCTAAAAGTTTCCATTTCTTTTACAGAAAGTTTTGCTGCCCAATTGAATGATGGAGAACAGTTATAGGCTAACATCTGGTTAGGGTATTTAGCGTGAATAGCCTCAGCGAATTTACGAGCTTGTGCTAGGTCAGGATTACTTGTTTCCATCCATATCAAATCTGCATAAGGAGCGTATGATAAACCTCTATCTATTCCTTGCTCTATTCCATTTTTAACATGAAAAAAACCTTCATCTGTTCGTTCTCCAGTGATAAATTTTTTATCACGCTCGTCTATATCACTTGTCAATAAGTTTGCAGCATCGGCATCAGTTCTTGCTATTATAAGCGTCGGTGTTCCCATTACATCGGCAGCAAGACGAGCAGCAACTAGCTTGTTTATTGCCTCTTGTGTAGGTACTAATACTTTGCCGCCAAGATGCCCACATTTTTTAGCAGAACTTAGTTGATCTTCAAAATGAACCCCGCTAGCTCCCGATTCAATCATAGATTTCATGAGCTCAAATGCATTTAGATTCCCGCCAAACCCTGCTTCGGCATCAGCCACAATAGGAACTAGGTAATCTTTTTGGTTTTTTTCGCCATTAACAACCTGAATTTGATCTGCACGTAATAAAGCATTATTTATTCTCTTTACAACCTGAGGAACGCTGTTTACTGGGTAAAGGGACTGATCAGGGTACATCTGACCCGCAAGGTTAGCATCTGCTGCAACTTGCCATCCACTTAGGTATATGGCTTCTAATCCTGCCTCAACCTCTTGTACAGCTTGATTACCTGTTAGTGCGCCCAATCCTGCTACAAACCCTTGAGTTTTTAATTTCATCCATAGTTTTTCTGAACCTTGTTTTGCAATGCTATGTTCAATACTGTAAGAACCCTGTAGTTTTACTACTTCGGCAGCAGTATAAGGACGTTTTACATTGTTCCATCTTGGATTTGTACTCCAGTCAATCATCAGTTCTTCTATTCTTCGTTCTGTGTTCATGGCTTATTGATTTTACTATGTATTAATTTATTTTTTTATTTTTCAGACAGTACTATGCAGTATAGATTCTTGTCTAATATGATTTTTCTATAGATAGGTATAGGTTTTGGTAGTGAGAAACTCTTCAAATTCTTCAGAAGTAACCAAATCATAAAAAACCTGAATTGCGTTTTGATAGTGGGTAGTTTTAAAAAGAACTTTCCCTGTTTGTTTCTGAATAACATTTAGCTCATCTTTAAAAATAGACTGAAAAAGAGAGTTGTTAAATGTTCTGCTGTCATCTAATTGAACCTCATTTTTTAGCCATTGCCATATTTGAGTTCTGCTTATTTCTGCTGTAGCTGCATCCTCCATAAGATTGTATAATGCTACAGCCCCATTACCTCCAAGCCAAGTAGCGATATAATGAATCCCTACATTGATGTTCTCTCGTATTCCTTTTTCGGTTATAGTACCTTCTGGAATGGCTATAAGATCATTTTCTGTAATATGCAGATGCTCGAGCTTGATGTCTAATTGATTAGGAGTTGGCATGTGAGTATTAAACACTTCCATTGCCAGTGGTACCAATCCAGGGTGTGCCACCCATGTGCCATCATGTCCATTTTTTACTTCTCGTTCTTTGTCTACTTGTACTTTTGAAAAAGCAATAGCGTTCTTTTTATCATCTCCTTTGATAGGAATTTGTGCAGCCATACCACCTATTGCAAGAATGTTTCGTTTATGACATCGTTGAATTACGAGTTTGCTGTATGCATCCATAAACGGACTACTCATTGTTACTTGTGCTCGATTTGGTACTACAAACCCTTTATGGTTTCTTAGTTTTTTTATGTAGCTGAATATATAATCCCATCTTCCACAATTGAGCCCAACAATATGATTTTTTAATGCATAAATGATTTCATCCAATTGAAAACTTGCAGTGATAGTTTCTATTAATACCGTTACTTTTACTGTACCATTGTTGATGCCTAAGTATTCCTCAGAAAAATCAATTACATCATTCCACCAAACAGCTTCTGTGTAATGCTCTAATTTGGGTATGTAGTAATATGGTCCTGTGCCATTTTCTTTTAGTTGTTTATGATTGTGAAAAAGATATAATGCAAAGTCAAAAAGAGATGCACTCATTTCTTGATCTTTAATAAGAAGATGTTTTTCATTGAGATGCAATCCTCTTGGTCGTACTATTAATGTGGCTGTTTCTTTGTTAAGAGTGTATGTCTTATCTCTTTTTGGGTTATGAAAAGAAATAGTCTTGTCGATAGCGTCCTTTAGATTTTTTTGACCGTGAAGACAGTTTTCCCAAAGAGGTGCATTGCTATCTTCAAAATCAGCCATGAATGTTTTGGCTCCAGAGTTTAATGCGTTGATGACCATTTTTCTATCCACAGGACCTGTGATCTCTACTCTACGATCTTGTAGATCTTCTGGGATTGCTGCGGCGACCCATTCGCTATTGCGAATCTCTTTGGTGTTTTCTGGAAAAGAAGGGTGTGTTCCTAGATCAAACAGTTGTTGTTGGTGTTTGCGGTTTTTTAAAAGAGCTAATCGTTTGTTGTTAAAACGATCTTGTAGGGTTTCTAAAAATGCCAAGGCACCATCTGTTAGTATTTCTGGATGGTAGTTTTTAACCTCTTTTCTGAAGCTAATTTTCTGACTAAGATTTGTCTTTGTTTCCATAACTATATCGTTTGAGTTAACAATAGTATAAAAAAGTTTTTTACAAAACAAGCGAACGTTCGCTAAATGTGAACTTTTTATTTTTTAGCTGTTTACGCAAAAATGATTATTTTTGAATCCATGGGAATAGCAGAAGAATACATACGCCTTATTTTTGGACTGAAAATCAAGCAGATACGTACTGAAATGGGATTGTCTCTTTTTGGGTTGTCTAAGTTGTGTGGGCTTTCTAAATCGTATTTAAATGAAATAGAAAAAGGTAAAAAATATCCTAAGACAGATAAAATTATCAAACTTGCAGAAACATTTGATGTTGCTTATGATGATTTGGTTTCTCTAAAACTGGATAAAAATCTAGCTCCTATAGGTGAGATTTTGCAGTCTGGGATATTAGATGAAATTCCTTTAGAGTTATTTGGGATACAGCAAAGTGATTTGATTGATATTATTGCTAATGCACCGTCTAAGGTGAATGCATTTATAAGTACAATAATAGAGATTGCTCAGCATTACAATATGAGTAGAGAAAGCTTTTATCTAGCTTCTCTTAGGTCATATCAAGAAGCACATAATAATTTTTTTAAAGAGCTTGAAGATAAGGCTTTGCGTTGTGCAAATTCGTACCAGTTGAATTTGACAGGGAAAATTTCTTCAACTGACTTAGAAGAAATTTTGAGAGAAGAATATGGGTATACGGTTAATGAAGCAGGAATCCCTAAGCAAGAAGAATTAGATAACTTAAGATCTGTATTTGTACCTTCTACCAAAACATTATTGTTATCTGATCGAGTAGATGAAGCACAAAAAACATTTATTTATGCTAAAGAATTAGGGTATCAGTATCTAGAAATTAAAGAAAGACCCTATACGTTTTCATGGATAAAGTATGATAATTTTGAAGAAGTACTACACAATTTTTATGCATCGTATTTTGCGGGAGCATTAATTATTCCCAGAACTCATTTGAAGGAGCGTTTAAAAGAGTTGTTCTCAATGAAACGATTTTCAGAAAAATCGTTTCATAAAATAATGAAACAGTATAACGCATCTCCCGAATCATTTTATCAGAGACTTACGAATATATTACCAAAAGATTTTGGAATGCAAAATGTGTTCTTTCTTCGGTTTACTCATAAGCCTGGTGTAGAAAAATTTAATTTAGTAAAAGAGTTGCATATTACGCATCAGCAACAACCACGAGCAAATGAGATCAATGAGCATTACTGTAGGCAGTGGATGGCGATAAAAATACTGCAACGAACTTCTCATGAAGATTTGGGGTATGCTTTCAATATTCAAACTTCTCATTATGTAGATACAGATCAACAGTATTTGGTGTTTACTTCTGCGACAAAAGATCCTTTTAAAAAAGCATATTATCGTAGTATAGGTATTGGTTTTTTGATATCTCCTGCTTTAGAAAGAAAAATTAGTTTTGTAAATGATAAAAAAATACCAAAAGAAAGAGTAGGAGTTACCTGTGAGTCGTGTTCTCTTGCAAATTGTGAGGTGCGAGTAGCACCTCCTAAGCAATTATTGGTAAAAGAAAAACATACAAAAACAGAGATGTTGGTGAAAAATATAATACAACAGTATTCTTAAATCTGCTTTGTGTAGTAGAATAGAAGGGCAATAAATATGAGTGTTTTATTCATTCCTGTATAGCGACGTCTCGACGTCTTTGATACGCTACTTAATAGTTAATTTGTAATGGTTTTAGCTCAACAATTGATAATGACAATATAACTGTTCCAGATTCATTTTGGAAAGTTGCGATTATATTACCAAATGGTTCTAATGATATAAGCAGAGTTACAACTTCTACTAGGGTAATCGCTATTAACGTGCCAAATGATCAAGGTGTAGGTAGAGACTGGGCTCAATACAAAACAACAGTTAATTCAATAGAATCATTAACGGGCTATGACCTTTTTGAAAATATTCCAAATTCCATAGAAGCTGTGTTGGAATCTAATATTGATAATGTAGTCTTCTAGCTGACTGTTTATAATGTTCTCAATTTTAATTAAGTTCAAGGTGCTTTTTGAGCTTTCATTTTAATACAAAAAAACGTTAGTAGTGAAAACTTGGTTCTTAAATATACAGAGGTTAGAAGAATCTTTTAATGAAATATGCTTGTATTTTCTATTAATCTTATGTGATAAAATTCTCAATGCACCATTTTTGAGTTTCTGGCTCATAATTATGTACTGTGATACTGAAGTTTTCTGAGGAATTATGATCCAATTTTTCTTTATCTTTTATCATTTTTAAAATGTAACGTTAAGTATAAGAAACGTAGGGCAGGTGATATGTGCTTTCGTTTCGGTTTATTACTTAGCCAAATATAAATATTTTGCTTTTATTTTTTTGCTTTAAACGCCAAATTTTATATTTGGCGGACTTTGTTAATATTCACAGACCTTTCGATTTAGCAAGAATGCCCTATGTTTTTTATACCTTGTGTGTGCCCAGCATGGGCATCTATTATTTATCGAAGATAAATAATTAATCTAGAGGGTGCAAGTCCCTTATGGGCAGGGGTTACGCCTTGAACCATTAGTAAGTCGCAAGCTGGTTTATCGTGAGATATGCAGTGAAGGAAGCGAGACTACAAAGCTCGGTACTGAGGTACACGAATCGCATATTGAGGCTATTAGATCGGATAAGTAGGCACACCACTGCAAAGTCCAAAATGCTGTTTTTTTTCAGTATGGACTACCTAATAAATTTGGGACTATTTTCTCAAGCCACTTTTTTATTATTTTTCCAATATTGTATTTCTACTTCTAGAGGAGTTTTATATCCTAAAGAAGAATGTAATCTTTGTGTATTGTACCACTGGATATAGTTTTCTATCTTAGAGTATGCCTGAAGATAATTTTTGAATTTATATCTATTGGTACATTCGTATTTAATGGTTTTAAACAACGATTCTGCTACTGCATTATCCCAACAGTTTGCTTTTCTACTCATACTTTGTTTGATGGTACTATTTTTATTAAAAATCAGCTTCATTTTACGTGAAGCATATTGCACACCTCTATCAGAGTGAAATATATGATTTTCAGTAATTTGCCTTCTATTTTTAGCTTTTATCCAAGTTTTGTAGATGGTGTTTTCTGTAGTCATATCTTCACTTAATGTCCATGCCAGTATTTTTCTATCTGCTAGATGGATATTCTATGGATACTGACCCCCATTCTGGTCATATTGACCCCTCTGTAGCTTTTGGTCTTAAAAAGATATGTT
>NZ_PGUB01000041.1:0-41383 GCF_002924285.1 Aquimarina sp. I32.4
CCGCTTGTACGTAACTATGGAAACCTTGCTCTGGATTATTAAGTCGTTTTGATAATCCATCGTGTACAGCTGGAGTAATGATTCGCTTGCGCTGCTGTTTTTCTTTTGAATTCAAAAGCATGGCGAATAAACCTCCTTCTTTATATAACTTGAGCCAAAGTTCCATACTACGAACGTGATATCCTAAATGTTCTGCCAAGGCTGATTGTGTAGAAAAGCTTGATTCTCTAATATGTAACAAAGATTGTAGTCGTAATACATTTTTAGGATTAGTCTCTTTTCTGATTAAATTCCGTAAATGACTTGAGGATTCTTTTACTTCTAATAATATATGCTTACCCATTCTTTAAATATACGAAAAATTTATCCGTAAATTGTATAAGATATCATCACGTTCAGGATGATACTGATTTAAAAGAAAGGAATAATCTTTATTTTCATGAGTATTGGCACATAGCCTCCTTTATAGTCAACACAATATGAGTGGCTTAAAAAAATCATACAAATTAATTCTTAAAACCATAAATCATGTTAAAATCAATTTTAGAAATTAAAGGTGTTAAATCACTAACAAGGAATGACCTAAGAACTATAGATTGTAGTATCATATTTGATGCTTGCGATGAGCCGCATCCTACAAATGATGATACGTTTGAATCTTGTATGAAATATAACGGGTGTGGTCCTTCATAAGTTACACCTTATAATACTAAGGTTTACTAAAAAAAGCCTTTTTCAGGGCTTTTTCTTTTAATTATCAACAAAGTTTATAGTGTTTTTGTAAAACTATACAGATCAACCATAAGCTGCTCAAAGCACAATTTTTTTTACCGTTTTAATTACTTTACAACCACTTTTCTAATCGCAGTTCCATAGGGTGTTTCTAGTACTACCGCATATACTCCCGATGGTACTTGTATCGTAAATGGGGTTTCATATTGTTTTTCGCCTGATTGTTTTTTCTGAGCCAGTATGGAATTATTCGAGAGACTAAATACTTTTATATTAATATCTTTTTGTTTTTTAAGAGCTACTTTTACAAAGAACTTCCCATCTGAGGGATTAGGATATACAATAAACTCTTCGATATTACCTAATTCTTGATCTTCTTCTGTATGATTATCAAGTGTTTCTTTTTCTAATACAAGTATTTCTTGAGTAAAAGCCTCTTTGCAATCCCCTAGTTGAGTGATCATTGTGATTTCGTACTCTCCAGCTTTATCAAAAGACAATTCTACAAGATCTTGATCTTGTGTAACGATTGTAGCCTGTTCTGGTAAAATCCATTCGATATGATCTGGTATTGGGTATGTAACATCAATCACAACAAATTTTTCATTGGTAAATACTTGACTGGCAGATAAAAACTCAGCATTAATTGCTGCATCTACTTCATTCACAACAACAGAACCACTTCCTACACATCCTTTGCTATCTGTAATAGTAAGTGTATACACACCACTTTGATCAACATTCACTACTGGTTGATTACTTGTAAATCCATTTGTAGCTGTCCAGTTATAAGTGGCACTAGGATCATCAATATTATTTGATAAAGTAGTGCTTTGTCCCAAACAAATAAATCGCTCTTTACCCAAATCAACAGTAACTGAGGCTGGGTCTTCTATCTCATAAGTACGCACAATGTCTTCATTCTCAAAACCACTTACTGTTACAGTATATGTTCCTGCACACAGATTAGATATGGTATCAGTAGTCGCCCCTGTGTTCCAGAGATATGTGAAATCTCCATTTCCTTGATTCACTTCAAGCGCTATACCTGCTGTGCAATCTCCATTACATACCAATAATGTAATAGTTGGATTTATAATGTCAGGCTGTTCTATTTCGTAAGTGTTTTCGATTATACAATTGACATTATCGGTGATTATGACCTTATAACTACCTGCGATTAGGTTGTCAACTCGATTAGCGTTTCCAATTGTAGTAGTATCAGAAAGTCTGATCCAATTAAAAGTATAAGGTTGTTGTCCTCCATCCATGATAAGTTCAACACTACCATCTGTACCGCCATAAGTAGAGGCATCTGTACTATTTTCTTGTTGAATTCTAAATTGATTCGGCTGGTTGGTAATGGGAATAGTAGCTTCTACAGTACAATTATTAGCATCCGTTACTACAATAGTATATTCTCCTACCTTTAAGTCTTTCAAGTCTTCTAATTCTTGACCATTGCTCCAAAGAAAAGTATACGGAGCAGTACCACCTACAACACTTATATTGATAGCTCCATCTGCTCCTTGTGGACATGTTACTGTTGTTGTACTTTCTTGTACAATCTCTAAACTGTTTGGTTCTGTGATGTTAAATTCTGAAGAATTTATTTCTGCTGCACTTCCGCTATCGTCAGTAATAGTAACTGTATAGACTCCAGGAGTAAGATTATCTGCGGTAGGGTCATCTGGTCTACTAAAACCTGTGTCTCCTTGTTTTGTCCAGTGATATGTATATGGTTCAACTCCACCTATGACTGTTACTGTAATACTTCCGTCTGCAGATCTATTACAACTAATATCGTTTTCATCTATACTTTGTATTTCTAGAAGTTCTGGTTGCGTGATCTTAATAGGTTGATCAAGTGATACGGTACAAAGACCTTCTGTAAGTTCTAAAGTATATTGACCTTGAGGTAAATTTATAAGACGGGTATCTGTAGATCCTGTAGGTGGTGTGTAAATAACACCATCTTTAAACCATTGTATGGTAAAGGGAGCTGTACTATTAACAACACTAACCTCAAGTACTCCTGTGGCTCCTCCAAAAATATTATTATCTATATGATTACCTAGCTGTTCAAATACTGCTACTCCTGCAGGAGGTACTTCTATCTCTATAGGGCTCCCAAAATTATTAATCTCACAATTATTTTGATCCGTTACTTTATATTCATAAAAACCAGCTCCTAGATTAGAAAGAGTAGCACCTGATTGAGTAAAAGAAGTGTCAAAAAGCTTAGTCCACACTACAGTATATCCATCGGGGTTATCAACAAGGTCAAATGGAGTCCCTCCTGAAATAGATAATGCTATAGATGCATCCTTACTTTTAGGGCATTGTATTTGGCTTATAGTTGTTGTAAGTAAAAGAGGGTCTGGCCCTTGTACTTCAAAAGATTTTTCAGCCTTATTTCCTCCATTATCAGTAACAACTACTTTATAAGTTCCTATTCCTACACTTGATAATGTAGCCGCTGTAGTGCCATCAGACCAGAGATAACTATATGCTCCTGTAGGGGTTAAAAAACCTCCTGCTGCACTAGCAATAAGACTTACTTTGGAGTCTGCACACTCTACCTTATTAGGGGTCATACTCATAGTAATCGCTATAGGTTTTGGGTCTTCTAAAATAAAAGTTTCTAGTACTGAGCTACAACCATTATTATCTGTTACCACAATAGTATATATGCCCGCATATAAATCATTGATACTCGTATTTGTAGAACCAACAGGCGGAGTAAAAGAAATTCCATTTCTAGCCCAATTATAAGTTGTATAATTACCTGATCCCCCCGCTATAGTAATTACAATACGCCCATTATTACCTGCAATACGTGTAGGATTTTTAATCAAAGATTGTAAGCCTGTTACATCGGGTATACTAGAAAAGCGCTCTTCTACAGAAATGACAGGACTTGATACGGTACATCCATTTCCATCTCGTATTAGAATCGTATAATTGCCTTTTTTAAGGTTATCGAATAGGGCAGAAGTTTGCCAAGAGGCTCCATTATCTTTAGAATACTCATAAGTGGGAGCTGGTGCTACTCCAGGAGTTCCGCCCAAAGGAGCAACGGTAATACTCCCATCATTACCCCCAAAACATTGCACTCGTGTTGAAGTACCTATCACAGATAATTCTGGTAGTACATTAATAATAAATGGATCACTTTGATCATAAACGTCTGGGGTATTTTTGATATCATCAAAACCCTCTCCGTTACTCTTGGTTTGCCAGAATAACTTATAAGTACCAGAAGGTAGGTTTTTAGGTTCCCAAGTATAAGAACGACCGGTAAAATCGGCTTTTGTTAAGATTTTTGATTCATAACCATCAAAAGTAGTAGTCCCAACTATTTGCTTATAAACCTCAAGCTTCATTTTTTCTTGCTTGGTATCATCTAATGCTTTATCAAAGGTTACTCTAAAACTACCATTATCATTATCGTTTGTATTAATGCTATTACTACAAGAAGGTTGAATATCAACTATAGGACCATCTAGTGTGGGTGAACAATTAAGGATCGTCAAGGATCGAATATTCGTAAACTTTGTACCATATCCAGTTTGAAACTGAATAGTACTTCCTTTTTTCCATTTATCTGCTGTAGTGTTGGTTCCATCAAAGAGCTCTTTTAAGGTAAAAGTGGTTTCTCTTCTTTCGTTTTTAGAAGCAGGAAAATCAACCCATCCTTGATTATCTATATTAAACCGCCAATGGTACCCATAATTAAGTGTTATTTCCTGATCTATGCAGAGTTCACTTACTGCGGGTTTATTAATATGAATCGTATATATCCGCGTGAAAAAATTACAATCTATGCGATTGCTATTAATCAAAGAGGTCGCAAAGTCATTTTTATTGTATTCAAAGGTGTCATTTGAATTACAGGTATCACTATTGGTAATAGAAATCCAATGACTCTCAAGATTAACATTTACAGTATTGAAGTTATTATTCAATCGGACAAGATCATAATAAACTTCTCCTGTATTTCCCGAAGCATCATATCTTATAGATCCATAGTTCTCGGGAGAATCAGTACTTATATTTGCATTAAAGTAATTTGCATGTGTTTCCCTATCTACTTTAGTAATAATCAAAAACCCATAGTCTTGAGCGAGTCCAATTTGGACTATAAGAAAAGTAACGAAATATATAATTTTTTTCATAGTTCTAATATTTTACTTCAATTTCTTCCCATTCACTTATACTACCGTCATTAAATATGGCTTTAAAAGCATAGGTATAACTTGTATTAGTGATTAACTTCTGATCAATCCATCTGTTATCATTTGGATCTAATCTTTTATATAGTATAAATGGTGTTTCTTTCGTTTTGCGATAGACTTGTATTTCTATAGCATTTGTAGTAGTAAAACGCCATGTAAGTTGTATGAACTTTTGTTCTCGATCTACCGTGGCATATAATCCTTTTATTCCAGGTTGCAAGAGTGTCCCTGGCATATTAATTAAAATAGGAGGCGTAGGTTCACTTTCTAAACCACCTTGATCTATCGTAATTAGTGTGTAGTTATATTTTTTTCCAGGATTGACTTTGCCATCTATAAAGCTTGTAACGGTATCTATACTTGTTTCGAATATTTTTTGCCAAGGTTGACTAATCGAATCCTTAGCTTCTTTACGATATACAATGGTCGATTTCCAATCTTCTACAGAGCTATTTATCCAACTAAGACTTACCTTATTTTTTTTGATTTCGTAGGTTTTAAATACAGGAGATGTGGGAGGTATGCGATCAGGTTTTATTAATATCAAAGTATCTGATCGCAATGATTCATTATATCGATTATCTTCTGCAACTATATGATAATACACCTCTTTATCAAAAGAAGTCATATCAATACTGTCTATAAAGCTCTCTTTGATAAGATTAGCTTTGTTTAATTTTGTAAACTCTTGATCTTTACGGTAGGCTCTTAGAATGTTATATCCTTTTAGATCTAACTCGGCATTTTTGCTCCATTTTAGGGTTACTACTCCTAATGTGTCTACAGTACCCTCGAGCCCTTGTGGTTTTTTTGGCGGAATACTATCGATGGGTTGAACCATCGCTGGCGGAGACTTTTTGTAGTCTTGATTTTTACCAACTGCTTTTAGTTTAAAATAATTAATATCTGATAGTGGGCTATAAGTAACTTTTTTTTGATCAGGAGCAATACTATCTATAACTGTTTTATAGGGGCCTATAGCAGTTTCGGCACGTAATAATTCATATTTTTTAAGTTTCCATTGTTCATCCTCGGCAAAGGACCACTGTAGTTCTACTTTGTTTTCAGAAATAATATTGGATGAAGTAAAAAGTGGCTCTGATTTAATTTCTTTAAACCCAATAAGTACTGCAGGGTCAGAAGGAGGACTGGTTTCGTTAAAGAAGCTAGTTCCTTTAATACGATACCAATACTTTTTACCGTATTGAGGGATAGAGTCGGTATAAGAAACCCCTGTATATGGGGTATCTGCCAATTTGGTGATCGGTACATTATTTATTTTTGTAAAATCTTTTCCGTTTTCTGATCTTTCTAAATTATAAGCAGTATAATATGGTTTTAATTGATCATATTCCCAAACTAGTACAAAGGCATTTTGGTAGAAATATCCGAAAAAATCAGCAGGTTTTGGTAATTCTTCACGATCTTTTATGTTTATAAAAACACCAGAAGGTTCAATCTCTATTTTTTTAGTTGGGATAGCACTTTTTATGTTATACAAATATTTTTCGTTTTCTTTTACATTGGTATCTACATATCCAAGTCCTGCATACTGGGCTACTTCAAAATCCCGATCGATAGCAAACATAGAAAACCCAAACCTACGATCGAGTTCTTCGCTTTCATAAAAAATCTTTAGCAGTTGATTATCAACTTCATTATTAACCTGAAATGACTCTCCGTAAATTGCTTGTGCTGCCACTGCTGCCATTTCATTGTCTTGCACATACGTCCTCCATTCTTCTAGTGGTTTAGGTTTAATAGTATCTCCCGAAAGGATTATTTTTTCGGGATTGGCTAGTGGTTTTCCATCTCGTAACACTGTTGTACGTTCTATAATATAGCCATACTGATTCCCATGTTTCCAAGCATATTTATCAGTGACCCCCCAACGTAATAGTATAGCATCAGCTTTTGCCAAGGCTTTGACAACTATTTTTGGTTGAGCCTCAGTTTCTTTTTCTTGGGCCGATAGTAAAGAAGAAAAGCCAATAAAAGAAATGGTTATATATAGTATGGTCTGTTTTAACATCATTAAAAGAAATTTTTATAGTCTACCTTAATTTTATTACCTGTCGTTTTATTTGGTAATGTGTACTGAAATTCTACTTGATATTTTTCTACATTGATATACGGAAAACTTCCTTCCATAATGTATTTATACTTCTCATATGCATTCATATCTATCGTATTCGTATTCGTATTAAGGTATCTGTTTACAATTTTATATTGCAGGTATACATAATCTTGTTTGTATGCCGCTGCCAGATTCCATCTAAAAGGGAATCGTTCTTTTAAATAGCGGTTTTCAGGATTGTTTTGTACATATTCACTATAAGTAAGAGAAGGTTTTATGTTTTTCATAGGCGGTGTTCCTAATACGTTCTCATTTCTATTGACTCGTATATTGGCATCTAAAGGATAATTCTCATAGAGTAAAGGATAAATTTCTTTCTTAAAATAGACATCAGTTTTCATCCCTACTCCCGACATCAAAGGTTTGTTTAGCGTATATCTCGTACCTACTACTTCATTAACATCAAAAGGTTCGAATTTTGCAATACGTAACTCTAATTGTGCAGCATTAGAAGATCCATCCATAAAGTTATAATAGTCTGTAATATTCATTGCTCTAATTTTCTCTTTGAAGGTGCTGTATTTACTGGTTCCAAAGCTGAATTCTAATCGACTTATAGAGGCATCATTGGTAGCATTCCCTGTAAGGGTATTTTGAGAAATAGCAACAGTATTCTCATCATTCACCTCGTCAATTACGATCTGATTAGAAGATTCATTTCCATTTTCTAATCCTGATTTTGATGTTATCAGTTTGTAGGTAACTCCTGTTTCTTTAGGTAATTTTGGCACATTAAACCGTAATGTATTGCTAGCATTATCATAAGAAAATTCGGTTTTAAATGTTTTTCCATTTTCGGTAACAAAAAACAATTCGTCTTTAAATCCTTTTGTACCAAACAAATAATCTTGTCCTTTTTCTAATTGCACATACCCTGTATTACTTTCTTTAGGTAATACATACCGTTGATCTACTATAGGGTACATATGTTCGATATTCTTATGAGGTATTTTTGTAGGAGCTTTACCTGTAGTAAAAGTTATTGTTCTTTCTTCTAAAACAGGTTTTCCGTTCTCGAGTACTGCTACCCATTGTCCTCCTTGATATTGATTAAACTGTACCTTTACTGTAGCAGTAATTTTCTTTTCTGGCGGAAAAATATCGTCTGTTTCAAAGATCAAAACATCCTTTTTTGTATTCCATACTTGTTCTCCTGATATAATGGTATTTCCATCTTTTAGAGTAATCTCATTAAGCAAAACTTGATATTTTTGATTCCCTTGATCTGTTTCAATTTTTACTATTTCACCTATAGGAACGTTAAAGGCTACTTGCACAGACTCAAATACATCTACTGTTTTTTCATTGTCTTCTGGCATTATATCTGATATGATCTGCAGATTTTGCATCCCGCTTTTTCCTATGATCTCACATTCATCACCTAGAGTAACTTTAAGTCTTGCACGAACTGTAAACCCTAAAACTTCTACACGTACTCCTGCATATCCTTTTACATACCATGGATTTGGTAATTGTCCTTGTGCCAATACGGCGAGTCCTGCTCTAAGGATTGGGGCTCTTAATCTCATACCAAAAACTCTGACTTGCACTCCAATCTCACCTTGTAAAAAAGCGTAAAGTTGTCCTGTAGCATACCATCCATCCATACCTATTGGGCCCGATCGGCCTCTACACTGTGCATCACCAAAATCTTTTAGCATTAGATCAAAGCCTACGCCTGCTTTTACAGAGGCATAGACAATTCCCCAATCAAAGCTTTTTTCCATTGTAAAACTTGCTCCAAAAGCATACCCAGTTCCTCGTGCTAGTTGACTATTAAAGTTTCTTCCAAAAAGAAGCTCCTCTCCTTTTAAACCTAAAATATCTATAACATTAGGAGGAGGTAATGCAGGATCTGGTAATATGGTTCCTGTCATATAATATAGATCGATTGCAGCATCAAAAGGACCGATAGGAATTCCTGCAACACCAAAACGCTTGGTAGGGGTACCAATATAGATATACCAATCATTGGGTGAATCATAGAATTCTATATATCCTAATCTGTTTTTTTCTCCTGCTCCTTTTATCATCCCAAGGTTTAGAAACACATCAAACATCCCCCAGTAGGTATCATTTCTAAAATCAAAATCAATTGCCATTTGTGCTGCAAATTCTTCTTGACCTGTAAGAATATTAGGGAATACATGGGTTGCAAAATATTTGATTCCTTCTTTATCAATAGACATTTCACTAAAAGCGGGATTCTTCTTTTCTTTCTCTGCCAGTTTCACCTGCATATTAGCTACGGTACCAAATGGGCCTGCGTCGCTTCCGTTACCTTTCATAAGAGCTGCACCCCCATAGAATCCAAGTCTACTAATACCTCCACCAGCAGATTGACTATTAAAACTCATCTCGATGGCACAAAGCCCCGTGAAGGTTGCTGATTTTTTAACTTTAAAAGCTGCCATAGCCTTAAAACCAAGTTCTGTATCTATATCGGGTTGATAATAGATTCCTGACATGCTGTGCTTTTCTTTCTCCTCCATGCCAGCTTTGCGCATATGGTGATATACACCACCACCTAGCTCTATAATTTTAAAGCTTTTGGAGCTCTTATTAGACGTTGGTTTTCCAAAAGCATCGACATACCAGTATCTAAAATTATCTTTTCTTCCAAAAATTCCTTTGGCATCAAGCTCTACTTTTAAACTTTCTGCATATAATTTAAGCTCACCAGTGAGCCCCTTACCATATACAGGGTCTTCTCTAAAGAAATTAAGCTCGCCATAGAACTCAAAATTCTTTCGTTTTACATCTACTATGATGGCATCGATTTCTGTAGTATCATATGACCACCTTAAATAATCTCCTTCTTCCAGTTTACCAATGATACGCAATCTGACATCTCCTTTGATTCCTGTTTTATCCAGATTGATATAACTGTTTAAACCAATCTCTGCGCGATCATCGGGATAGGTTTTTGCTTTTATATCATAAAACCCTAGTTCGAACCCACCAATTTGGGGTAATGCAATAGTGTCTTTAAAGCCCATGTATTTTATGGAGAGATACGGGCGTGATTTAGTTTGTATCTTAAAGTTTTGAAATGCGAGCCCTTCAAAATTAAGTGATTCGATCTCATTATTTTTCATGTTTTGCGAAGAAGAAGTCGCTAAAGAATCTTTTTGTTCTTTATTAAATGCCATCAACCCCGTTAGATTCGCTTCTGGATAAAAGTTTCCTTTCTCGACTTCCATTTTAATATAGGATTCGGGAAATAACGTAGCCTTACCTTTAAAAATACTGAAATCTATATCATCGGTTACTTCTACCCGCATACTATAATGGTTATTAGAAGTAATTAAGCCTTTATAAGCTAATGCTCCACCATCTTTGTCTGCCTTACTTATGGGGAGTACTAATTCACCATTAAAATCAGCTTTGATAAAATGATTGACCTGTAAATCTATATTAATAGAGTCTAAGGAGTATTGCCATTTACTGGCATTCCCTTCATTAATATTGAAGATATTGGTAGCAAAAAAGTTACCAGAAACTCCAAAATTATCAATCAATAAACCTTTGGCTCCAAAGGAAATTCGCTTTTTGGATTTTGTAATCTGAAACTCTGGTGGTAGGGTAATGGTTACCTCTTCGCCATAAAAACCACGCCATAGTTCTTTTTGATCAGCTGGTATTAATTGTTGTTCTTCATATATTTTAGGGAATTTTACTACAGAAGAATTCTTGGTATCACTAAGATCTAATACTACATTATGCATTTTAAATCCCCAACCAGATAGTGGCACTAATTCAAATTTTGGTAAATCTAATTCGATCAAAAGATCTTGTAAGGAGTTCGCAACTAGACTAAAGCTTGCCCCTACATAACTCTCATTACCTGCTATTTTTTTACCATCCTGTGGTTTTGTTTCTCCAGGAAACTTTTTGGTGCCGTCTTCATTTAATGGGATGGCTACTGTTTTTGCAATTCGAACATCAGCTTCTAATCCAATTTCACTTACTTTACCTGTACAATCAATTTTTACATAGGTCTGTTTGGTAGCACTACCATCGCTTTCTAGTCCTCCTTTGAATGTAATAGCCCATTGCCCACCACTTTGTCCTACGGGTAAATCCCCAATAAGATTCAATTGTGCTTCGCCATAGATGCCTCCTTGATGTGATAATTTTACATTACTAGCCATAAAGAAAAGTTCTGTGCTTAACTCCCCCAAAGTAAGTTTGGCAAATAAATCAACCTCTGCATAGTTCGCATGTAATTTTGCTTTAACCACCCCTATGGTTATCGAAGAACTTGCTGACACATCTTTTTTGATTCCTACAGGAAATTGCAATAACTCTTTACCACTAAGAATATTAACAAAACTCTTTTGTTTTTCTATTTCCTTAAAAAGCTCTTTGGCCTTACCAATGAGAGAATCTGTCTTTGGAGTAGGTTTATATATTTTTTTGATGTAGTCTTTGGTAAACTCTGCAACCCCCTTAAAGAAACCTTCTGTGGGTGCTTCTGCTAAAGCGGTTTCTAATTCTGGAAAAGATCGAAATTGTTTAGTATTGTATTTACGTAAAGCATAGACACTATTTTGCTGTTCTGCTACACGTTTTGCTTTGAATGCTGCTAATCGTTGTAGTGCTATTGAATCTAATCCTTTTGCAGTAGGCTTATCAAATACTGCTATCGTATTGCTTTTGGATACTAATAACGAATCCTTTTCTGAATTGGCAAAGGATAGTGCCGATAGCAGTAAGGTGAGTATGAGTATGTAGTGATTTTTCATCCTATAGGGGTTGTTTTGTTTCTTTTATTTGTTTCTTCTTTATTTTTAAATCCTCTTAAAATATATTTCCAGCCTTCAATTTTACTATATAATCTAGTAGTTTCATCATATTGCTTCATCCTTTATAGTTTATATAGACAAACTATCTTTTTGCTTTTCGTTTATTTCCATTACTCTATAAAGTCTCTTAACTTCTACTCCTATACTATTCGTTTTCTTTTTTTCTTTGTACTATTTTAATCTTTTGTTTTCATTTGTTCTGCGAAGTCGGGAGGCTTTTCAGAGCGGTGTAAAGGCGAAAAAAAACACACTAAACAATTGCTTTTCAATCTATTTCTTCTATTTGCCAAATGCTTGATATTTTACAAACCCATTTACTCGGTTGACTCTCTCCATATCCAAATACTATAAGAAACTTCTCATTACAGGTATCACATTTTTTCATGAAATACAAAGTAGGTAAATCATACACTAAATATTCTCCAAAATGAGAAGCCCAACTTGAGGAACATGAAGCTATTTTATTATTTAAAATACTTTTTACAGAAAGAAAATTATTTTTATAAACCTGAAAAAATGGAAAACCTGTTTGATAAGGAGTTATTTCAATTTCATTATTCGCAGAACAGTTACAACAGTTAAAAGAAGTTTTTACACTAGGTCGCAATTCTTCATTAATAAATTCATCTTTTGTAGGAGTAATTTCCTTCAATAATTTTATGTTTTTTTCAATTTTATTCACTTCAATTCTTTATTATTGTTCCTGTAAGATTAGAAAAATTACCACTAGGAGAACCTTTAATTGTTATCTTAATATAACCTTCCTCCGCTAACTTATTCCAAGTTTTTGGATAACCAGTTATCTCATCCATTGGCATTTTCCACATCGATTGTTTTGCTCCACCAATTTGACCAAACCATGGTATAACATCTGCATTTTGGGCTTTGAACGGTAAATCTTGTAAAACTTCTATTTCATAGTAGAAATCATACTCTCCTTTTGATTTGTTCAATGCCCTTTGTCCAAACTTATAAGGAGTTCCTTTATTTAATGGACTAGTGAAACTTCCTCCTAAAATAGGGTTGCCGTTAGTATCTATTCCAAAATTACCACTATATCTATCAAACTTCTGACCAGTCTTTATTGGAACATCATCAACAATATTAAAACCTCCATTTGCTGGTGGCCAACTACCATTTAGATTATTATTATTAAATAAAGTTTCTAATTCCCTCCATTTACCTTGTTTGTATAAATCAAAAGCTTGATTTCTTATTGTAGCATTTACTTCTCCTGCTTTATCAAAGGTTCTCGCAAAGTCATCTACATTTTTAAAAAACACTTTTGAAATCCCTCCTGCATTGTTGATCTTTCTAAACCCAACTTCATCACCTTTTTGTAAAATGTCATCTCCATTGTATTTACCTACGACATCTCCATCATCCAAGGTTTTTTTCTTTTGCAGTATTCCATCTACATATCGGGCAACCTCATCACTTTTACCATTAATGGTTTGTATTACTTTAACATCTCCCTTTTTTACTCCACTAAATTTTAATGGAAGTGAAGAGTCAAAAATTTCATCAACTTTTTTAAGACCATCGATTAAATTTTGTTTGCTGGTTCCGCTACCATTAAACAGATCGTATAATCCATCAAAAGAACTTTTATTGTTGTACTCAAACCTTCCACTTACTTTAGAAAGAATTTCAAGGTTACCTCCTTTTGTACTTATTTTCGGGAATTCTTTTAATACTGTCCATGCATCAACGAGATATGGATCATCAATGAATTTTGCAACTAAACTTGAATTATTAAAGTCAAAATCGGTTCCGAATTTTACAATGTCATCACCTAGGTCATCGAGTTTTTTAAGAAGTGAAGCATGAGAGTCTCCTAATTGGTTTACCCAATTTTTAAAACTTGAAATATTATCTGAATATCCATCTAGTTTATTCAAGAACTTCGTTTTAAATGAAGGAACATGAATAGTAGAGGCAGCTAGTACCTGTTCGTACCGCCTTTTTAGATCATCATTTTTCTTAATAAGCTTTTCTAACTCATCAATAGTCTTAATGATATCATCCTCAGTAGCTACTTTATTGTGTTTTTTAAGTCGTATCGCTTTTATAAACTCTTTTATGTCTTTTCCTGAAAGATTTTTTAATTTAACGGCAGCCTTAATAACACCTTCTGTTAAGTCTAATCCAGACTTTGCTGTTAGTGCAAGTCCTATTTTGTTCCAATTAGCCCATTTCTCTTTACATTTTTTTATTTCATCAGGATCAGTTAGATATTGACATTTATAGGAGCCACTTCCCGTAGCCCCCATCACTAGATTTGTTGACGTATATGTAAGATCTAATAAAGGATACCATTTTTTAAAAGCAATGCCTATTTTTGCACTTCCTTTTGCTCCTTGAATAGCTTTAATAGCTAAAGCTCCTTCTCCTAATGTGCCAATAGTAACAGCTACATTAAATGTATTCCATCCTAAATTTTCCCATCTTTTGGTTTTGATACTCTCATCAAGATATTCAATAAATATGGCTGGCACAACAAGCATTTTACCACATAATTCACTTTTTCCTATTCCATCTCTACAATCACTTGCTAATGGTGAAACATCATTAAGAATAAGAACACCCACCAAACTAAAAGGGGAGGTTCCTTCTTCTAATAAATACCCTGGTTTTATACAAACTTTATAGTAATTATCTGTTTTTTGATTAATATGATATTCATATTCAAGACAATTTTTAATACTTACAGTATGTGTTTTCTTATCATATACGTAGTTATAATTATTTCTGTTATCTACAAAAGCAACAAGGGCAAAGTCACGTTGTTTAACATCCCAAGTGATAGTCTTTTTTATATCTAATTTCCCATCTTTTGATTTGTTTATAGCGTTAGATAGTCTATTTAGCTCTAAAAAGAATTTGGTGTAAGATTTATTATCATTAAGTAAATTACTTAGTTTGGTTTTTATATTATATAATAATGGTGCTTTGTCAATACTATAATTTTTGGAAGATTGTAACTCATCAAAAAATATTTTTGCTTGAGAATCTCTAACTGAAGAAACTATTTTGGTAACGATAGCATCTTCATTATTACCAAACATGTTGGTGAGTTTATCTTTTAATAATATTTCAAGAACTTTTAATTTATAATGAATGCCTAAATTTTTTAAAGTTTTGAGCTCTAAAGCATATGCGATCTCAAATAATACATCTCTATTTGCATTCTCAAAAATATTTTTGCTACCAATAATTTCATTAACAAGAAGATCTAGCTCATCAAAAGAAAGAGAGTTAAGTATTTTCTTAATCAGGGAAACATCATCTTTACCATTTGAAAAGAACCCTTCAGAGATATAAGCATTGTTTTTGAAAATAAATTTCAATAGTTCATAGCGTTGATTATAATCTAATGACTTTATAAATTCATCACTTAGATAATAAAGAGCGGAATAAAACTCTTCTTTTGTAGCACTACTACCGAGCTTCTTGTTATAAGTATTTATGTTCTTTTTTATTTTTTCTATAGCTGTTAGATAGATAGATAATGCGCCATCTTTATTCCAAAAAACTTCACGTGCTTTTACAAAGAGTGCTTTATCACTACCCCAAAAAACCTTATCTATTTGATCAGAGAAATCTTTATCAATTTGAGCAACTAAAATGTCATAGTCAATCTTATCCTCATCTTCTGAACATATTAATTTTGCAATTCCTATAAGGGCCTGAGTATCTTCTTCGCTTTTTACTAAATAGCTATATGTTTTATAAAACTTATTCCCATCTGGACATAAATTACAAACTTTAGGACTACTTACATTAGTCAGATAAGGTTTAAGCCCACCAATTAGACTACTTTTTATAAGTGTTTTGTCACGACCTCCACTATTCCATTGTTTTTTACCTTTGTCAACAGTATTTACGTATCCTTCTTTTTTATATAAATCAATACCACAACTGTTATCACTTCTTTTAAGTTTTCCTAAATGTACAGTGACTTTGTCACCTAAGTTTTTAGAAAAATAATCTTTAAATACTCTTTTTTGCCAAACAATTTTTATATCAGTACTTTTTGCATAGCCTTTGAAAACAGTATTTTTGCTCTTTGTACCCCATGTGCCAATATAGCGTTCCCATTTTCCGTTTTCTACAACTGTAAATCCATATAGAGCACCAGTATGGTAGAAAGTAATGTCTTTTGCGTCTACAGGGATCGATATTAATTTGTTTGCAATAGAAACAAAAGATATACAAGATTGATTCTTACTAGTAGTGTTTATAGTAGCCTTGTATTGAGTTTGGCTAAAGACTTTTGGAACCACTGCATTGCCTATTAGATATTGATCTGCTGAATACTCCCCATCACTATCATCCTGAAACAACATCAATTTCAAACTAGGATCACTCATCGTTGCCCAGTTAGGATATCCCAGTTCAGTACCATTACCATAATCCATAAGCCAAGTATTGGCTTGTTCTGCCTTATCAATATTTTCGCCAAAAGGATGTTCTAGGCTAAAAACACCATGTCCCAATTCGTGCGCAGCTACTTTTAGGGCAGAGTCTTTTTTCTCAAGTCCGCTCCCCATATGTTTTTCGAACAAGAACCCCCATTGTCTAGTTTTGGGCATAAAACCACTTAGCGGTTTAGATACCACGAATTCATCACCCAACACCAATACAAAGTATTGCTGAGAGTCGTAGTAAGGATATTGTTTTTTAAAGGCTTTATATATGTTTTTTAATTCTGTAGGATAGTCTGCTAAGATGCCACTACCATCGTAATCAATAACACCATTATCATTGTCATCCCAGTCTTTTTGAGCAATCGTAATATTAATGGCATTAGGTTTTACTTTGAATTTACCACCAGCTTTGCCAAAAATATCATTTAAATCTGCTTCTAGATTCGGCAGATTGTTTCCTCCATTTACAGTAACTACTTGTACGGGAGTTTCGGTATGTTTCTTTAAGTGATGTACAAAGAAACTTGCCGCAATTTTATACTTTTTGTCGGTAGGGTCTAAATAAGTAACAACACATTCTTCTGTACGATAAGGATTTGCACCAGAGATCGTAATTTTATAGGTATTGGTATTGGCTAATCGCTCATGTTTGATCGCTTTATTCTTAGCCGTTTTAATGATGAGGCTATCGATATTTATTTTGGTATCATTAATTGTGATATCTGCATAAAACACATCACTTTCTCCTTGTATGATCGCCTTATGAGCAGGGTAATAAGTTGATCCTTCTGAGGTATTTATTTTTGGGTATGTTGCTTTTTCGTAGTCATTGTTTACCAGATCTAATGCAAATTGTGTTTTGCCTTCCTCATCTTTATGAGTTCTAAAGGTAACAGTAATAGCATCATTGGTAATAGTATCTACATAAGGATCTTCTATCGTACCATTATGAGTCCCCGATTGTATGCCATCTGTATTATCAGTTGTTAAAGAAGGGGATGTATCTCCTGTACCTGTTTGGGTAATAGTACCATCTTTATCTACTGTAAATTCATCACCACTAGCATCGGTTATAGTATAGGTGTCACCCTCATCATAGTCAAAAGTGTCTTGAGTACCGTTTGGGTTTGTGATAATAATCTGCCCATCGGCAATGCTAATATCGTTTGCATCTATATCATAATCAAGTCGTGGAATTTCTGTATTATCCCCACCAGTAAATACATCTGCAATATCTTCGACTACATCGATTACCTCATCTACATCTAGGATATTTCCCCATTTTGAGTCATAGGTGGTAATTACTGTTCCTTCTGCAAGTTGGTTTTCGTTATTTATAAAAACATTGGTAAAATTGACCGCTACTTTGATACTATTAAAGTACGGAAAGGTAACATATCCTTTTCCAGAAAAACGACCATTACTACCATTGGTTTCTGTTACTTTAACAGGAAAATCACCAGCTTTAAAAACATTCCCGGGAAACAATTGTTCTAAAGGTTCCATATTCTCGATATCCATATCAGGAGATATACCACAATCTACTAAACTGGTTTGATCATCTTCATTGGGCGTAGTGAAACTCTGTATACGAGAGTATTCACTTTCTGAAATCAAACATTTCTTATAGACCTGATATTCATATGTAGTTCCTGCTCTCAAATCCCATAACGTAACCCAATTGCCATTAGTTCTTGAAAAAAACCATTCATTTTGATTTCCTTTTTCTCGATAGCGCACCTTAAATTCAGGAACATCGGTTGCAAAATCATCCCACAAAATATTGATATTCTGGACTCCTTTTATCTCATGTCGTACATTCTCTGGAGCGTCACAAGGAGCTGTATAATTAAACCAATATATCTCGCTAAATCCTTTGTTTTTAAAAAGACCTATCTCTTCGGCTCCATTAATTGCTTTTGCTTGTACTCGCCATGCATATCGCTTGTTGGGTAAGAGTAAAGGATCTGCAGGACCATATAAATAAGATGTATTAGTTGTAGTTGTTTGAAATACTGGTGGAGACCCTAAAAAGGCTGCTTGAGGGTTCATTGTCTGATCCCAGATTTCTACAATACTTAATTCGTATTGAACATTACTTACATTAATATGCCTTGGTGTCCACTGAAATAATAAATTTAATGGATTTTGTTCAGAAATATCAGTTTGATTATTTGGGGCAATTAGTAAAGGTGGTTCATTTTGAAAGATATAAGTAGTGGCACACGTTTTTTGTGATATTCGTGCTCCTGTAGGAGCATCATACACCTCAAAACAGAATTGATACGAACCTTCTGGGATTACTTGTCCGTATGCAGCAGGAGAAATACCTGATATGTTTTGCAAAGTAAAATATGGCGCCAATTCTAAATTTGTAAGTAAAAGAGGAATTCCTCCTTCTACAAATAATGACGGAGCTCCTATAATTACATCTTTACTCTCGAAAGCAATACCATTACCTTCAAAATAGGTTTTTAATTTAATCTCTCTCCCAGTTTGAGAAAGGTCATTTAAAACAATTTGGAGTTTTAAAGGACCACTTGAGGAGCTCGCATCTGCATAGGATGAAAAATAAATAGGAGCAGGAGGCATAACCTGAGGCACCAATGTAACTGGATAGGTTTGTGATATCATACCTTGCCATGCAAGTAATGCTATTAAAAACAGAATATGTAACCTTTGTTTCATAAGGGTATGCGTTTGGTTTTATATTTTATCTATATATCTAAGTTCGAATTTGTCTGGGTTCACTTCTTCGAGTGACTTATGATAATAGAAATCAATAATTTGAGATTCTAGATATGACTTGATTTTTTTAACTCCATCTTCTTCTTCATAGAGTTTGTAAGCATTTTTAGCTTCACGTTTTTTAAATTCTGAGATCAATTCATCTGGGTTTGTAACTGATAGGATACTGGTGTAGATATCCATCTTTTTCTTCATCCATCGATGACCTACTAATTTCTTTTGCCTATTGTTCAGTTCTTTTTCTAATTTGTCAATTTCTTTACTATTAAGAGGCTTTTCTTTTTTAAGATCGTCGAGTTTGATTTTGGTTTTCACAAAGCTTCTTTCAAGCTTAAAATCAATGTATTGCATATCTTCTCTTAAGCTTTGTATCACCTCATGTAGTATAGTATCATATGCTTTTAAGAAATCTTCATAGCTATAAAGTGCATCTAAAAAAACAAAGGCTTTTTCTTTATAAAGTCCTGGCTTAGTTTGGTTTTTTACATCGGTAAATAACAGCGTTAAATCTCCTTGTTTTTGTTCTGGGATATTTTGAAATCTAGCGCTATTCTTTACGTTGGTAAGTTGCTCTGTAATTTCTGGTATAGTTCCGCTATAGGTAGTTGATCGATATCTAAACTGTAGGGTTCCTAGTCTAGATATTTTATCATCATCCATTAACTCTCTATTACGTTTTTTGAATTTGATTTTAAAAGTATCGAAACTATAGCTATACCCTAAAGTAGCTGTAAAATCTGTATTATTACCTGCTTTAGATTTTCTAAATAAAGAGAGTACATTGAGCGTGAAATTATGACTTTCATACAGTGTGTAATTACCCCCTAGTCGCAGGTTATAAATATCATTTTGCTTTTCATCATTGGTATATGCTGTGTTATAAGAACTAGAGAAATTTGTTCTTAATTTTTTATCAAAGAAAGATTTGGTAGCCGTAAGTGTTGGTCCAAGTGTAAGGTTTTTTGTTACCCCCACAGTATTATATGAGATATTTGCAGCAAATGAAAAATTAAGAGCGTTTTTTGGGTATCCTAGAATATATCCAGAAGTTATATTGTAAAAGTTGGATAACCCATTTTCTACTGTTTCTTCTCCTTGTTTGTTATTAGAGTTTTGATAGGTAAGATTTATAGTTACTGCTTGTTGTTGACTTTCTGTTTTTTTTAAGGTATAGTTTACTCCAAGGTTCGCATTTTGAGATATTTGCCGATAATTCAAAGTATCTATATTTTCAAATTGATTTACTTCGTTTATAAAGTCAAATTGATCTCTAATATTGGTGTAGGATTGAAAATTTGAATATCCAGCATTAATAGAAAGTTTCTCTGATCCGTTATAGGCTACATTAAAAGCACTTACTATACGCTGTAATTCTGAGCTTTTAGTATTATCCAGATTATCTTTTTGAAGACCAGCATTTACACTTATACTTACTTTATTGTCAATAATGTTCTGAGAAGCATTCACTGTTATGTTTTCGAGGTCATTATTAAAATAATAAGCTCCAAAAGTTCTATAATCAGGATCTATGCGTTCGTATCCCATACCAACAGAACCATTACCTGCAGGATAATCCATTTTTAAATTAAAAGCATTGTAATAATTAGTTGTTACATTTTCAGTCATTAAAAAAGAAAAAAAACCTGCCGATGACATGTTGGATTCTGATATGCGAGTATCTTCGGTCACACCAGAAATGGCATATTCTAAGTTAATTTTTGCTTTTTTGAAAAGAGTAAAATTGGTTTCTGCACTTACTACAGTATTTTCTTTTGGAGTAATCTCTACTTCTATTGGAATAGAATTTCGAAGTGAATTTTCTCTGTCTTTTGCAGTAAAAAAAATTAATCCGATTGAGGCTCCGCCTAAATCATAAGCGGTTTTTAGCCCAAATCCATACCTTTCATAGGCTGGGATTGCTTCAGGAATTTCTTCATCATACTCTGTGGCTTTTAAAAACCTACCGTATAAGGCACTAATTTTAAAAGGTCCATTGGGAGAAAGATCAACACCACCACCAGTAAATTGATGTCCATTTAGGGTATAGGGAGAGAAAGTCATAGAAACATCTCCTATATGAGTTGCAACCCATTTATATGATGGATGAATACTTAGCCTATTTATTTTAAAGGGAGTGCTATATCCAAAATCTTGATTGGTATAAGAAAATGATAGAGGAATATTATATATACCACTAATATTAAAATTAAGATTTCCGTTAACAAAATAGGTAAAAGGATCTCGGTTGGCTGTACCATCATAAAAAATACCATTACTAGAAATTCCACCATTAAATCGTAGTAAAGGAGTTTTCCCTATCTGCTCAAGATTTTGAGCAGAGGCAATAAAAGTATATCCTAAAAAAATGATAAGTAGTTTTAATTTCAATAGGGTAATTTTTTTTGAGGTAGTTTAAATTTTAAGATAAAATTAATAAGACAAATATAGACTAATATAGACTAATGAGCTAGTGACAAACAAGAAGTGTTGTGCAATATAAATGAAAATGTAGTATAAATTTATAAATCATTAGTGCCTAAAAATCTTTTATTACACATACAATCAGTACATTACATAGATTTCATCAAAATAGTTAGAAAACATAGAGTGTTATGTAAAAGGTTCATTACATAACTAAATGTAATTCATCATTTTTTGAATAATTACATATTTTTAACAAAACCAAATTTATACAACACTCTAAAATTACCTATCTCACTTAGTGAGTAAAATCCATATCCGTAAAACTCGACACAAAACAGATTTCTAATTAATATAGGCAAAGGATTGTTATATAATTTATGCCAACTCATCACAGAAACATGACACTTCGCACCAACCTGCATTATATGTGGTTTACATAGTCATTAGAAAATTAATTTTGAACATAATTATAAATCAAAAAACAAATAGTATGTTCAAAAAAATTACTCAGAACGCCATAGGTTTTCTTTGTTTAATTATTGGTTCGTTGGTTCTAAATAGCTGTGAGAAAGAAAATATCTCTTCTATAAAAAACAGCCGTTCTTTTACTCTTGAATCAAAATACACGAATACAAAATATGAGATTAATGTCTTGTATCCTGAAACCTATACTCCATCAAATAGCTACCGCACAGTTTATATGCTAGACGGAGATGATTATTATAAAGAAGCAACAGATGTGGTGATTGAATCTAATAAAGAGGATATTATTCTTATCGGCATTGGATATGATGGAAAAAACAGAAGAGGGATAGATTATTCATATCCCAAAGACAATGATTTCCCCACTAAATCAGGAGGTGCCAGAGAATTCATCAATTTTATAAATAATGAGCTTATTCCTCATATTGAAAATGAGCTTGAAATTAAAAGTACGGATAAAACATTATTTGGTCATTCTCTAGGAGGCTACCTTGCTTTGTATTTGTTATTCCAGCAACAGCAACCTAATCCTTTTGATAATATCATAGCAGCCAGCTCAAATTTTATGTGGTATGACGCATATTTATTCGATTTAGAACAGCAATACTTCAATATCAATGATACACTAAACAAGAACCTTTACATTACCGTAGGAGATTTAGAAGGTGTTTCTATTAACCTTTTTTATAATGCTTTTAAGAATAAAATAAACGAGAGATCCTATATAGGATTGGCACTACATTCTGAAAGATTAAAGAATATTTCTCATAGAAACAGTCCAATTATTTCTTTTAAAAAAGGGCTCTATACAATTTTATAAATTCAATATAATGAAAAACTTTTTACTAGTACTTTGTCTTATTTTCACCTTACCTATTGTAGCCCAAGTACAACAAGAAAATAAGAATCCAACTCAAAACAAATGGAAATTAGAATTGTTATATTCTCATGATATATTGAATACCAGTTATGGAAAAAATTATGGCTATATATTTAAAGGAAAATTGATTTTTTTAGACCGTAAGCATTTTACTTTATCATATGGTTTAGCACATCAAAACAGTTATATAGATGAAACAGAAAACTTATTTACTGAGTATATAGATGGATATACTAGAGATATAGGGTTGTACTCTATTTTTGATATTACTTATTACCCCTTTAATAAGAAAAAATTGTACCTATCGCTAGAACCTTTTATAGGAGCAACACACTTGAAATCTAAAGGAAAATTAAAAATCCCTCAATATTCGATATCTGAAAAATATAAAAATGAGTATGTTTATTTTAACTACGGATTTTCTCAATCTATTGGTTACAACATACATAAATTTAGTGTTAGCGGGTTTACCTGGGTTTCTTTAAAAGGACTCTTAGATCAAGGAAGAAGTAGACCTGCTGATTTTGATTCTAGATTTTTTATTGGTGTCGGTTTAGGATATAGGTTGTAAACAACTTATTCAAAATGACTCTTAAAAAAGTGTAATCCTTACTGTGTATTACACTTTTTTAATGTTAAAAGCATCTTTAAAAGCTTGAAACTTATTTCTTGACACAGGGACTTCCTGAGGTGTTCCGTTAAACTTAATTCTATAATTACGGGCATTTCCAGAGGTTGAACTTATGTTTTTTAAATTAACAACAAAAGATCTGTGGGTACTAATAATAAATGGGTAATCAGCTAGTACATCTTCAAGTTTTTGAATCGTGAGTCGATAAGGTTTACATGTTACTACTTTATTTTTTTTTGTAAAAACATCTATATAATTTCCTTCTGCCTTCGCAAATAAAAAGGTATCAATATCTAGATTCAATACTTCATTTTTATTATTGGATTGTATGTTTATAATAGTAGATCCTGTGTTTTCTCTTTTTGCAACTCTAGACTCCAGTTGTTTGTTATATAGGGATATCTCTTTTAAATTTTCTTTTAAAAGTATGGTGTAATTAAGCCAAACTATTACAAAAGCAGGAACAATACCAATCGTAACAACATAAAATGATGAATCTAAAAAACGGAGTAGGATATTGAATGATGTATGTTTCTTACTAATCATAAAAGACATACTATTATTAAATAGTATGATTACCAAGAGAAGAGATAGGATCAAAAGGATTTCTTTTCCTATTGTCCAGCTTTCTTTTAAATCAGGTGTAAAAAATAGCCTTGGTATAAACTCGACCACAAAGACAATACTTAAAAAAGTTGCCAAGCCTGCTAATGAACATACGAGAGATTTTGAGAATATAAAATTCTCATTTACATAGTTTTCATCTATAGCCATCAAATTAACTACACAAATCAATACGCCAAGAGTAATCGCTATTATTAAATTTCTTCCGAGAGAAAATAAATATGGATAAGGTTTATGTATAATTTGGATACTAAAATTTCTAAACATTTATCACTGTACTATATCTAAAAGTAATATTGATTTTATAATTTAAAAAGGTGTATACAATCAATAATAAAATACCAAATTTATTTATTGGTACTGATCGTTTATACGGTAATAACGAAGGTAAACCATTTACCAAATAAATATTCTCAAAATTTAAAAAAATAAATTCAATTTCTATACGCACGATTTCAAAGTTAAAATGGTACAAACAATTATGATATAGAACATATTCAAGACAAAAAATTATCAAATTAGGATTATCAATCCATATAACCATAAAAGACCATCTATGAATATAGGAAATCTAATTCCTTACCAAGTACACGCAAACTAAAAAACTATTTTAAGATTTATGTAAGCTTTTCTTAAGACAAGGCACTACTTCATAATCTATAGATTATTCATATAACTTATCATTTTACAAAAAAAGAAAAGTAATAATTATCCAATATCATACTATTGGTTTTTATTTTATTTATCTAATTCTACCTAAGGTGTTAATCTTCTTTTTTACCACTCCACCTTACGGCTATCAAGTAAAAAACATACTGTTTTTATTAAATCTAAATTAAAACAGTGATATATTTGTGTAAAAAAAACTATACAAATGAAAAACGCTATTTTCTACCTTGTTATCCTATTTGCATTAGGGTCTTGTTCTGATTTTGATGAACAAGAATTCACTGTTTTATTACCTAGAGCTGGAGAGGATCAGGTTATCTTTACAGAAACATCTGGAACCACCATTCAATTAGATGGTAGCAACTCCAAAGATGTAAATAACCTAGGCTTTGAATACCTTTGGGAAGTGATATCAACCCCAGAAGGATTTCCAATTACTTTTTCTAATGCCAATAACCCTAAACCTACTTTTGAGGTACAACCCGATGCCTCTGGAAGGTATGAATTGTCACTCAAAATTTTTAGAGGTGATCAAATCGCCAGAGATCTAATAAACGTAGACATAAACCCAGCAAATACTCAGGTATTATTGGTAAATGCCATAGATGCAGATCATGAAGCCACACTCCGTGTTCCCTCGGTTGCTATTACAGGTAATCCTGTAGCTTCAAAAACTACAGATAACACCTATTACAATATTGATACGAATGTAGCCAAAGAAACCGATGGAACCATCTTGATTGAAGTTGAATATAATGGAGTCACTTTATCTGCAAATCAAAATATGGAAGCCTTAAAAAACTATACTCTTTATCTGATAGGGACTGAAAATAATCCTGAATTATTGCTTAAAGAAAAGGTTAAAAACCAAAATACAATACCCTCTGGTTCTATAAGCCTTGGTTTTATTAATCTGGCAGAAGGAACTGATAATGTCACCCCTTTTATTGATGTATCTTCTATCAATCCTGCTCTTGCGCAACCGATTCCTGTAGATCTAGCTTTTGGGAATTTACTAGGTGTTCCAGACAAATTCGGAATATTAAATTACAAAGATAATGCAGAAGTAATCATACCTTCTAATGCAATCTTTCCTTTACCCACTTTTGCTTATGCAAATAATGCACCTATTAGCAATCCATCGTTTTTAACCTTACAAAATAACGAAGATCGAAAATTTGGTACTTATATGCTTTTCCCAGATAAAAGTACTCCCGAAGGTCATACTTTAATTTTTGTAAACAATAGTGCATTATTACCTCAATAATTATTTAATTAAGATGAAACAAATTTATATATATGTATTGATGCTTTTTGGTGTACTAACCATAAATGCACAAACCACAATTACAGGAGTGGTTACAAACGAACAAGGTGAACCACTAGAATCTGTAAGTGTTCTATTACAAGGCACCACAAATGGTACAATTACTACTATTGAAGGAAAATATACCTTACAAAACATTGCAAATGGAAGTTACAACCTTGAAATTAGTTCTATTGGCTACACCACTTACGTAAAGGAGATAGAAGCCAATGACAGCACATTAGTCATTAATGCTCAATTATTTACTAGTGAAGAAGAATTGCAACTTGTTGAAATAATCGGACGTAGAAATACTGATTACAAAGCCGATATCACCTTTGCAGGAACCAGAACTGGTGCCAATGTAAAAGAAATACCACAAAGCATTGCTGTTATCAATAAAGAGGTAATTAAAGATCAAGGTATTTTTAGACTGAATGAAGTAACAGAAAATGTTGCAGGAGTCACCCGTACTCGTGCAGGTAATAACTTTACCTCTCGTGGTTTTCGTGTTTCACATGATTACATTAATGGTAACAGGGCATTATTAGCTCCCGATTTTTCAGCCTCGGCAATAGCAACTCAATATGAACGTATCGAGTTTATAAAAGGCCCTGCCGCTGCCCTTTTTGGAAACAGTTCTCCTGGGGGGGTTGTAAATGCTGTCACAAAAAAACCTTTAAAAGAAAATCGTGCCGATGCAAGTGTATCCTATGGTAGTTTTGATACACGACGTGCCACATTAGACATTACTGGGCCATTGAACGCAGATAAAACATTACTGTATCGCACTAATGTTGCTTGGGAACACACAGAAACATTTGTTGATTTTCAAAAAACCAGAAGTATTCTTTTTGCGCCTTCATTATCATATCTTCCTTCAAAAAAAACTCGTTTTAATGTAGATATTGTAGGAACCATTAATAATGATGATGCTGGTATTTATAGAGGAACTCCTGTCTTACAAAATGATATTTTTGCCGTACCCATCAATTTTAATGCAGCAGAACCTTATGATTACAGACAAAACAATAGTATTCTATTGACAGCATCTGGAAGTCATAAGTTTTCTAATGCTATTTCGTTAAACGGTTCTTATACACGTTCTGATTTTAATCAAAACTTTCTTGAGACCCGTTCTGCCAATCGTTTCACCAGTGATGGTACAGAATTAATTCGTCAAATTACTAATCGTGATACCAAAGGAGCCTCTGACTTTGTAACATTTTATCTAGCAGGAAAATTTAAAACAGCTGGTATAAAGCATGAGGCTGTACTTGGATGGGATTACTACAAAACATCACAAAAACGTATCGACAGATTTGCCTTGGGAGAAGCAAATGGAGTGCCTAACCTTAGGTTTAATAATCGCATTCCTATTCAAGAATTAACAGAGTTATCTGTAAATTTTGCTGAAAATGTATCTGGAGGAATCGATCTCATTAATCAATCTCGTGGATTATATCTTCAAGACCTTATAACCATTGGAAAGTTTAAAATTCTGGCGGCATTGCGATATGAAAATCTGGATCAATCTGGTCTTGTTAGAGATGCTATTGACCTAACTGATAACCTAGACAATGATATCTTTTTACCTCGATTAGGACTTACATATAAGGTTAATGACCAAATAAATGTGTTTGCAAGTTATACCGAGGCATTCCAACCTCAACAATTTCCTATTGGGGTCACCAATGTAAGTGATGGTGAGGTATTTGATCCTTTTACCAGTGATCAAATAGAATTTGGAACTAAAACTACATTTTTTAACAATAAACTATTAGGGCAATTAAGTTTTTATTCAATCAACCGTGAGGGTAGATTAATAGAAGATCCTAATTCTAGTCCAGCATTTATACAGCTACTACAATTAGGAAAAGAAGTAAGCCGTGGTCTGGAATTAGATATTACAGGTAAAGTAGTATCTAATTTTACTTTGACCGCTAATTACGCTTTTAATGAAGTTGAAATCTTTGACGATAATCCCGAAGTACGTCAACTAGGTTTGGATGACAATAACCCACAACATACAGCAGGTATTTGGGGGAAATATACGGTTACTAATGGTTTCTTGAAAAATTCAGGTATTGGACTAGGAGGTCGTTTTGTAAGTAAAAGTCGAATCAGTACAAGAGCTGTAAACCCTATTAGTGAAGTGATTACTTTTCCTAGCTATGCTACAGCACGAGCAGGTATATTTTATAAATATCAAAATGTTGACCTGACATTTAATGTGAACAATATTTTTGATGAGCGTTATTTTATAGGTGGAATAGATGAAGGACGGGTTTTTGCAGGAGCGCCTCGTAACTTTCTAATCACTTTAGGATACTCATTTTAATCATTTTTTTAAAACATATTAAAAAACATTAGTAATGAAAAAATCACAATTCTGGCGTAAAAAAATGTGGTCCTTACACAATTGGATTGGCCTTTATGCTGGAGTTGTGATTGCTTTATTGAGTATTAGTGGGGTTGTTGCTCTTTTTAAAGTAGAATTAGACAAAACAATCAACCCATCACTTTACAAAGTAGTTCCTAAAAGTGAAAAAATAACACTTACCCCAATAATAGATAGCCTTAAATCAGTATATGGCCATGATACGTTTAATGGTATTAAATTTTCTGAAAAACCAGATGAGAGTGTTGTTGTCTGGTTTTTTGTGAATAAAAGTAGTTTTGAGTTTATAAACTGGGAAATATTTATAGATCCCTACTCAGGTAAAATAGTAGGAGAGCGAGATTATTTTACCACATTTGCGTATTTTATCAGACATTTACACGTGCGTCTGTATGAGGGTCTTTTAGGAAGAAAGATAGTTGGAATTGCAGGATTGGCACTACTCATTTCTACCATTACAGGTTTTTGGATTTATGGTGGTTTTATGAAAAAGCAATTCTTTGGCGCCATCCGTAAAAAAAACCTACGTATTGTATCGGCAGATTATCATAAGCTGATTGGTATTGCATCTTTATTTTTTAATCTTGTTATTGCTATTACAGGTGCCTGGCTGGGACTGCAAGGTTGGCTACAACCAATAGTAATGGAATCTGGTAGACCTAATAAGTATCATGCTATTGAGAAGCCTCTAAGTCAGGAAAATGATACAAAATACAGTTTTAGCTTTGAAGATGCCTATGCAACCTCACGTCAGCTTTTTCCAGAATTTATTCCTCAAACCCTTGTATCATCAAAAGATGGCAGCAGAAGTGTATCCATCTACGGAACGGTACCCAGAACAGCATTTGAACGTGAAAGCTTTGTGATTACTCTAGATAAAGAAACATTTGAAGAATTACATCGTTTTGATATTCGTAAAACTTCTTTTGGGAAAAAGCTTTTTTTTATTCAGGAATCTATGCATTTTGGAGATTGGGGAGGTATATGGCTTAAAATAATATATGCATTTTTTGGGATAACCTCTGGTTTTCTGGCTATGACTGGGTTTCTAGTATATCTAAAACGCACAGAAAGAAAACGTAAAACAGATCCTAACTTTACAGCTCTTAAACCATTACTTATAAAATGGGTTTTAGGAATTCTAGGTGTTCTTATACTACTTGCCGTTTTAACGCAATTCTATGGTATGGTACTACCATCTATTATAGTCATCACCACCTTTTACAGTTGGCTTTTATTCTTAATAATTAGAGAAATTATAAGAAGTATAAAACGTAAAATACTTTATTCTAAAAAAGCTATCTAATGAGTAACCGTACCTATCCAAATAGAGTAAATGAGCATTTGCTTGTTCCCATACTACTTGTTGTAATGACCTTTACATTATTTATAGGTATCTATTGTTTTAATGAATATATAAAAGAGTATCAAATAATAGGAACGTTTTACCTATTGAATGACGCATCACTTAAACAGTACAGGAATGATCAAGGTCTAATAGGAATATATGCTGCTATAGTCTTGATGCTACAATATGTAGTACTCAGGATAAACAAAAGGTGGGGGTATATAGGCATAATCGTATTGACAAATCTACTTATGTATTTATTTTTTAGCCATCTATAGAAATAAGTAGTAACCTATACTGCCAAATTAACCATTAAATAGTAGCACTACTAGACAAAGAAACATATTTCATACCCTAATACAGATGGTTTGGTTGATCTATGGCATATTAGAACCCTTCTCCGGTTCTATATGTTAAAACAAAACCGTTTGTATTGGTTATGGGAGTATCTCTACCAAATGTTGTATAACTATAAGCAAAACGCCAGTTTTTCAAAAAATAAAGACCTACCAATGCATTCAGGGAAGAGCTACTGCGATACCCCGCTCCAACTTCTATTTTATTTTTATAATTAACCGATACATTAAAATCAAATTGTGCAGGAGCATCAGCCTCAAACTTAACCAACATACTTGGTTGTACACGTATTTCTTCAAATCTGCTGAGATACAATCTATATCCCCCATATAGATAATAAGGTGTCTGAATATTTATATTTTGGTTTGAAGCAATCCCATCAGAAAATAAGTTTTGAACTGAAAACCCCAGATAAAGTTTATTGTGGTTATAAAGAGCTCCAAAACCAAAAGAGGGTACAGTTACACTTACATCATTTTCAAAATTTGGATCTCCTTGTATATTTAATTGTGATAGCTCTTCGTTTAAAAAAAGTACTCCAGTAGTAAGACCAAAGGATAGTACATTTGGGTTATAATTCCACCAGCGTGCTCGGCTATAATTATGATCAAAAAATAATTTATAAGCATAAGATGCAAAAATAGATGTTGCAGAGGTTACCCCTATTTGATCACTTATAACACCACCACTAATTCCTACATTGTTATCAAAAACACTTGTAGTAAGAATCCCAGAAAATGTTCTTGGGCTTCCTTCAAAATCATTCAAATATCCAAAATTACTTAGGCTTACTTCTGTATCTGGATGATACCCTGAATGAGCAGGATTAATCAAAACCTGATTGTAATAATAGTCTGTAAACAATGGTGTTTGCTGTGCTACTAAAGAACTGTTGCACAATGACAAAATAAGTATTGTCATTATCTGATATATATACTGTACCATATGATTATCGTTTTAAAACTAAAAAGCCTTTTAGTTTTTTTAAGGAATTAGCTCTGGAAATATTTATCGTAAAGAAATATGTGCCTTCTGGTAATTCCCCTCCTCCTAAATTGGTCAATCGGTTTGCATTTCCACTAAACACTTTTGATGTATTATTGTAACCCTTAATTTTAAATACCATATCTCCCCAGCGATTATAAATAGAAACTGTGTTTTCTGGATAATTCTCTATTCCATCAATTTCCCAAAATTCATTAATCCCATCCCCATCAGGAGAAAATCCGTATTTGGTAGTATCTTCTACAACGAGTATCGGATTTTCTGTAGTAAAACTCTCTTCTACACATCCTATAGCATTGCCACTAGTATTGTATGGTATAATGCGTACATAAATAGTGGTATTCTCTGGTAAATTACTTGATAAATCAAAAGTAGTGACGCTCCCAACGTCTTGATTATCGATAATATCTGTTCCTCCAGAAAGTGTTCCTACAGAGATCCGATATCCTGTAGCACTAGCAACAGTATTCCAACTTAAATTTGTAGCTATAGAAACATTGGCTGAACCATGTATAGGACTAGAAAGTGAACTACAATCTGGCACTGTAGCCAATGTTTCTGTAGTAAAACTCTCTTCTACACATCCAGTGGCATCGCCAATAGTGTTATATGGTATAATGGTTACAAATATTTCAGTGCCTTCTGGTAAATTAGTAGGTATATCAAAAGTGGTTATGTTTCCTACATCTTGATTATTTATAATATCAATAGCTCCTGAACTTGTGCCTATTGAAATTCGATAACCTGTAGCACTAGCAACGGCATTCCAACTTAAATCTGTAGCTATAGAAACATTGGTTGAACCATGTATAGGACTAGAAAGTGAACTACAACTTGGTACTGTACCTAACGTTTCTGTAGTAAAACTTTCTTCTACACACCCAGTGGCATCGCCAGTAGTATTATATGGTATAATGCTTACATAAACAGTGGTATTTTCTGGTAAATCATTTGATAAATCAAAAGTAGTTATGTTTCCTACATCTTGATTATCGATAATGTTTGTTCCTCCAGAAAGTGTTCCTACAGAGATCCGATATCCTGTAGCACTAGCAACAGTATTCCAGCTTAAATCTGTAGCTATAGAAACATTGGTTGTACCATGTATAGGACTAGACAGTGAACTACAACTTGGTGCTGTACCTAACGTTTCTGTAGTAAAACTCTCTTCTATACATCCAGTCGCATCACCAAAACCATTGTAAGGAATAATGGTTACAAATATTTCAGTGCCTTCTGGTAAATTGGTTGATAAGTCATAAGTGGTTACACTCCCTACATCGAAATTATCAAGTATATCGGTTCCTCCTGTTGTTGTACCTACTATTAATCTGTACCCATCTGTATTAGCACTACTATTCCATATTAAATTAGTAGTAGTTGCTACATCTATAGCTCCATTAAGCGGAACAGAGAGTGTTGTACAAGCGGGCGGATCGTTTAATGTGGTATTACCTGTTCTAAAACTTTCTTCTAGACACCCAATCGCATCGCCTACAGCATTATAAGGTATAATAGTAACATAAAAAGTTCTGTTCTCATTAAGGTTACTAGAAAAATCGTATGTAGTAACATTACCTACGTCAATATTATTGGCTATTTCTATTCCTCCTTGCGTAATCCCTACCGTCACTAAATATCCTGTCGCTCCGTCTGAACTATTCCAACTCAAATTTGTATCTATTGGAACATTTGTTGCTCCGTTTATTGGATTAGAAATTGTAGTACAAGAAGGTACTACGGGAATCAATTCGGTAGTAAAATTTTCTTCTACACATCCGCTAGCATTTCCTTCTTCATTATAAGGTATCAATGTTACAAAGATCTCTGAATTCTCTGGTAAATCATTTGTCAAATCATAAGAGATCACATTGCCAACATCTTCATTATTCAAAATATCATTCCCTCCAGAAGAAGTACCAATTGTTACTACATACCCATCTGCATCTGCAATTGCTTCCCAAGAAAGGTTACTATCTATTATAACATTGGTACTACCATTTGTTGGGTTTGTTAATAGTGTACAGTCTGGTACCGAGGCAAGAGCTGTAGATAGGCTAAAAGTCTCTACAACACAAGCTGTTGCTGCGCCTTCATTATTTCTGGGTTCAATAAGTACCGTTACACTAGTAGTACCAACCAGTGCATTGGCAGCAAATTCATATGTTTCTGTAAATACTGTTGTATTGATCACTGCACCACTTGGCTGAAGTGTAATCGTAAGATCGTACTGAGTAGCATATAGTACTGGTCTCCATACAAGATTTGTATTTATTGGCACATCAACTGCTCCATTTTCTGGCGATGTTAATTGTGTACATTCTGGGATAGGACAATCACGAATATCATCAGTAAAAACCCATCCATAAGTGTCAATCATAGCTTGTCTTTCTTCGATACTTTCGCAGTAAAGAAGTGTTGCTGCACCTAGATTAATACCTGTAACCAATGCTTGTTCAGACCATGATATTAATGTGTTGTCATAGTTTTCTCGAGTTAGAGCCGTATTATCCAGCATATCTAACATATCACTTACATTACTTACACTCCAATTACCCAAAAATTGATCAAAGACTGTTGCTCCTTGAAACATGGATCGCATACTCACACTACCTACATTCCACATGTTCATTTCTTGATTGTAACTGATGGCATTTCTGAACATATAATTCATATTCTGAACATTACTAACCCTCCAATTATTTAAGGGTTGATTAAAAGCACTGGCACCATCAAACATATATGCCATCGTATGTACCCTTCTTACATTCCAGTTATTAATAGCGTTATCAAATGAAGTAGCTCCTTGAAACATTCCTTCCATTGTAGCTACAGAAGCAACATTCCAGGAGTTCATAGGCTGATTGTATACAATAGCTTCTTTAAACATCTCTTCCATAGTGGTTACAAACGACACATTCCAATTATCAATGTTTTGATCAAACATTACTGCTCCACTAAACATTTCTTGCGTGTTTTGCAATTCACCAGTATTCCAGTTATTTAGTGGTTGATCAAATACAATAGCTTCTTTGAACATTGCCTGCATACTGGTTACTACCCCTACATTCCAAGAGTTTACATTCTGGTTAAAAACGGAAGCCTCTTCAAACATAGATGCCATAAGTGTTACTGAGCTCACATCCCAATTGCCCAATGGTTGATTAAACATTGTTGCGCCTTCAAACATAGATGTCATATTAGCTACTGCACTTACATCCCAAGTATTCAAAGGTTGATTAAAACTATTTGCGTTTTGGAACATGCTTGACATGTCTACAACAGAATTCACATTCCAATTACCTAATGATTGGTTAAATGTATTTGCATTATTAAACATACTCTGCATGGTAGTAATGTTTGTAACATTCCAGCTATTTATATTTTGATTGAAACTAGTGGCAGATGAAAACATAGAAGCCGTAGTGATTACACCAGAAACATTCCAATTGTTTAACGGTTGATCAAACACAGGTGCTCCTGAAAACATACCTTGCATTGTAATTACGTTTGAAACATTCCAAGAATTCATAGGTTGATCATATACTACAGCCTGATTAAACATGTTATTCATATTGGTAACACTACTTACATTCCAACTATTAATATTTTGATTAAATGCTTGGGCACCTCTAAACATTTCTCTCATTGTAAGTACAGAACTTACATCCCAATTATCCAGTGGTTGATTGAAAATTTCTGCTCTGTTGAACATCTTTTCCATGTTCTCTACTGATGAGACATTCCAATTATTTAATGGTTGATTAAAAGCATCTGCATCTTCAAACATTCTAAGCATAGATGTCACATTACTGGTATTCCAATTATTAATATTTTGATTAAAAGCATCTGTTCTAAAAAACATTAAAGTCATATCAGTTACATTGCTTACATCCCAATTATCCAGTGGTTGATTAAAAATTGATGCTACCCCAAATAGTGCTCTCATATTAGTAACATTGCTAACATTCCATGAGTTAATGTTTCCGTTAAAATTTCGGCATACAATAAACATAGAGTTCATATTGGTAACATCGTTTAGGTTAGGGATATCTGTAGCGTTATATATCATATTTTCACAACCTGAAAATGCTCGTTGCATACTTTTCCATTCTTGTGTTCCCCACTGATCAATAGAAAGAAGCTTAAAGGCGTCACTATTAAACTCGTCATGCCTTGGTGCAGGAAACGTACCTATAATACTCACTGTATAGATTCCTGGTACTAGATAGGTATGTGTTCTATCTCCTGTGACATTATTATCATATTGCCCATCTCCCCAATCAATAGAATAGTTATAAGGAAACCCAGAGATTGAGGTTGTTTGAATTTTTAATTGATTAATAGGTGTAGTCTGGTTCACTTCCTGAAGTCTTGTATCATAAGTAAGCTTAAAGGCATCTGGACTGTTGACCCAACTTTCTATAACTGTAAAACTAATTTCTGAACAGCCTGTAGCTGGTCCTTCATCATTATATGGTATAACGGTTACATAAACGGTATCTCCAGATGTAAACTCATTGGTAAAATCTAGTCCCACTACATTTCCAAAATCCTGATTATCATAAATAATCTGTGTACTTCCCCCGTTTTCTCTTCGGATACTTACTCTATATCCTGTTGCATTTGGAGCAGGCGCCCATCGTATATCAGAATTAGCAGGTACATTGGTATCTCCATCTACAGGAGATGTTATCTGAGTACAAAGCACAAAAGAGCAATTGATTATGTCTCCAGTAACATTCCAGTTATGGTTATCAATTAAATCTTGCCTAGCATTCCTGCCATCACAATAATTAAGGCTTGTTGCTCCTAGCATTACATTATCTGAAACTGCTTGAGTAGCCCAACCGATCAATATAGTATCGTAATTCTCCTGAGATATCCCACTATTAGATAGCATATTGGTCATAGTGGTAACATTTGTAATATCCCAATTCGCTAAATTTTGATTAAAAACTGAAGCATTTGCGAACATTTCACTCATGTTTGTCACTAAAGCAACATTCCAACCTATTATATTTTGATTAAAACCTGAATTAGAAAATGCACGTTGAAAGTTGGATACTCTACTCACATCCCAATTATCTAGCGGTTGATTAAATGACAATGCCCCAAAGAATATAGAAGACATATTTGTTACCGCAGATACATTCCAATTATTTAAGGGTTGATTGTAGCTTGTTGCATCCTCAAACATACTCATCATATTGGTCACAGAACCTACATCCCAATTATTAATATTCTGATTAAAAGCGGTAGTTTCTTCAAAAAAACCTTCCATGTTTGTAACAGAACTCACATTCCAACTAGCTAGAGGTTGATTAAAGAAAGGGTTGTCTCTAAACATGTAGCTCATATCGGTAACATTACTTACATCCCAACTATCAAGTGGTTGATTAAACACACCACCCCATATCCAGCCATCAAACATTCCTGCCATATTGATAACATTGGTAACATTCCAACTATTCAGTGGTTGATCAAATGTTCTATGCCTATAAAACATCCTAGACATATTAGTTACAGAACTTACATCCCAATTTGCAATCGGTTGATTGAAATCTGATTGCCCAAACATATTAGACATATCGGTAACATTACTTACATCCCAGTTTGCAATCGGTTGATTGAAATCAGAAGAAGAGAACATACTCGACATAGTAATCACATTAGCTACATTCCAATTATTTAAGGGTTGATTAAATCTATTGGCACTACTAAATGTACCTTGCATTGTGGTTACCTGACTTACATCCCAATTATTAATGTTTTGATTAAATCTACCAGCGCCTCTAAAAGTGTTTAACAACGTAGTTACAGAAGCAGTATTCCAATTATCCAAGGGTTCATTAAAGTTTCGGGCTTCACTAAAAGTTTCAGACATATCTGTAACAGATATAGTATTCCAACTATCCAGTGGTCTATTAAAAATATAAGCTCCTGCAAACATCCCAGAGATATCTGTAATTGTACTTACCTGCCAATTATTTATGATCCCATTGAATACTCTACAGTTACGAAACATGTTTTTAAGACTGGTTACCAGAGATAAATCTGGTGCGTCTATAGCATCAAAATTTAAGTTTCTGCATCCGTAAAAAGCGTTTTCCATCGTTTGCCACTCTATGACACCCCACTCTAGAATCTCAATAATCTTTTGTCTATCTCCCGAATTATTAAAATAAATGGCAGGAAAATCACCACTTATTTTTACGGTATATGTTCCTGGTGTTGCATACGTATGCGTGATATCTCCTGTTACACTTGTATCAGTAGATCCATCTCCCCAATCAACAACAAAATTATATGTATATGATGGGTTTGTAGGTATTGTAATTTGATTGGTAGCAGAAGTCCCTGGTTGATTTGTATCCCATATTGCAGTAAATTCTCCTACGTATGTAAAAAGTTCTGATGTATTTGAATACCCTTTTGAAAATCCATAACAAGTAGAAGTAATTAAAAGGCTACATATAGTTATATATAGTACAGTACTTTGGTGTATTTTTTTTATCATATACAGTATCTAAAATCTTTTTTTATAAGGATTATTGATTAGAAATTATCTCTTACTATTTGCAAGAATGAAATTAAGTAGAGTCATCCATAAAAAAGTACCAGATTATAAGTTGATACGTATAGTTATTTGATTAGCGAGTGATATCAAATTACATTGCTTGTTATTGACAGAGTTCATTAAGAATCTCATAGAGGGAAAAATGTATAAAATCGTATCGGCAAAACACTGGATTAAAACCCTAATCCAAGTATCATTTTCTGATTTAAGTCATCTATAATTTATAGATTATTTCTAAATTCTAACCAATTAGCATTTAATGAAGTTTATATAAAGTAATTATATTTTTTAATTTTTTGTACAGAAAAGGATTGGTAATTATACAGCAAAAAAACACCGTAACGCATTATACATTAGAACCTTCTATCAATTGTGCTTGTCGATATTCTGATGGAGTTTGCCCTACCAATTGTTTAAATACTCTATTGAATGACGTTTTACTGGCAAAACCAGATTCATAACCAATAGCAAGCACTTTATAATGTGCGTATTTATCATCTTTCATTAATTGTTTTGCTCGATCTACGCGGTATAGGTTAAGAAAATTATTGAAGTTTTTTTCAAAACAGACATTCAATATTTCTGAAAAAAGATGTACGCTTATATCTAATTTTTTAGCAAGGTCAGACTGTTTAATTTCATGATCAAGATAAGGTTGTTCTTTTTCCATATATTCTAATATCTGTTGCACATATTTCTCCTTATCTTTTGATGTTAATGAAGATTTTTTATGGTTTACATCTATTTGACCACTCTCTTTAGCAGCTGTTTTTTGCTGTGTGAGGTTATATATTTTTACTTTAAGAGTTTTGTTCTCGTCTTTTAATATAATTTGATCTTCTTTTAATTGACGAGCTCTTAGCTCTGCTTTCTTTTTCTTTTTAACATATATAAATAATACCCCTAGTAAAATCAAAATCATAAAAAAACCAGCCCAAATAGAGACCCACTTAGATTTCTTTTGACCTTCTAATAATTCTTCTGTATTAGCAAGATCTTTTTCTACTTCCAATCTTTTAGCTTTAGATAGAGAGGATAGGTATTTTTTTTGGGAAGTTATATAGCCTTTTTGCTGCATATTAGCTCGCTCTAAAGCACCTTGTTTTTCAAAAGCCTTTGCTAATTGTTTATGGGTATCCATTTGAATTTTCAGATACTCATTTGTAAAAGATATTCCTTGTGCCAATTGTAAAGGTGTGATTGCCTCATCATACTTTTTTAGCCCTACCAAAGAGGTTCCCATAATATATAAACTTAAGGCTCTACTCTCTGCAGACTCCTCACTTGTATAAAGTGCTTCTGCTTTTCTACTGTATGCTAGTGATTGTTCATACTTTTTTAATTGTAGATAATTATCTGCCATATTATTAAAAACGGCAATAAGGATATCATCACGTTTTAGCTTTTCTCCTATTTCTTTAGCTTTTTCAAGGTATTTTAATGATTTTTTAAAATTCTTATTTCCAGAAGAAGATTCTGAAAATCCAATAAAAACTGCCATTTTATATACGTCTGGTCCATTATACTGTTCCAAATACTGTGATGCTTCATTAAATGCCTCTCTAGCTTTATCATGATAAGCAATCATATTATATAAATTTCCAAGATTGATTAAAATAACAGTCTGCTTTTTATAACTTTCTGGTGATTCTTTTGAAAGTTCTAAAGCTTGTAAATAATAGGTTAAAGCTTCATCATATGCATCAATTTTTTTGTAGTATACTCCCAATCTAATAATTGCATCAATTTCAAATTCTTTTAAATCATGTTCTTTGGCAAGTATTAGTATAGAATCTGTATATACTTTAAATGTTTCGTAAATTCCAAGTTTATAAAATTTTGATTGCAGTTCTGTCAGTCTTTTTGCTTCTTCTGCAGGGGTACTTTTAAGCTGACTTTCTGTTTTTTGAGAATGAACAGCATTAAAAAGAAATAAAAAGATAAAAAAAGACTTAATCAATTTCAACATTAGAAAATAGTATTATAAGATGTTGCAAATTAATATTTTATTTTAATCAACCTTACTAGCCTCTACACTATTTTCTTATCTATCACATAAGTATGGATAAAAGAAGAAGGCAATCCCCACTAAACTTTACTTTGTACATACTCTTTAATTTAAAAGTATTGATTTGCGTCTCCTTATCGCTATTGGCTAGCTTGTTTCTGTGGCTATTCCAAATTTCTTTGAACAATTTTTTTTCCTGTTTCTCCAAAATATTCTGATATTATTTTTTGCCATAAAATCATTCCACTTTCAGAATTTGAAAATAACACTAAGCCTTGCTTAGAGTTTTTTAATAGTAATGAGATGGTTTTTGTTCCATAATCACCACCTGTATGCATAAAGGCTGTTTCATTATTTGGCAAACCTGATAACATTTGCATCCCTAAACTCCAATCAATGCCTTTTTTTTCGTGTGATTGAGTTTTTAAAAATTCTGCATATAAGTTCTCTGATAGGCCAGCTCCGTTTATTATATACACGAGAAATTTAGAATAATCCTCTACTGTTGTCATTAAGTTAGCAGCTGCATTTGCATTGGTGTATTTTTCATAATTTATTGGTTTTCCGTTTTCGTCATGCTCAATTGCATATAGACTTTCATCAATTTTGTCTTTCCAGTAAAAGTAAGTGCTATTCATACCAATTGGGTCAAATAACTTTTCTTGTGCAATTTCATCAAATGGGCGCTTCATTTTTTTCTCAATTGCCTTTCTAAGGTATTCAAAACCTTCTCCAGAATATTGCCATTTTGTTCCTGGCTCAAACTGAAAAGATAACCTCTTGTCTTCTGTCAAATATCTCCAATTTGGGAAACCAGATTGATGTGATAATATATGTCTAGTGGTAAGCTTATCTATATATTTACTATGTTTTATATCTTCGTCTATAAAATAGTTAGACACAGGTTCATCCAAATTCCAGCTACCTTGGTCTATTAATTTTAAAACAACAAATGCGGTAATTGGGGGTGTACGACAAATTTCCCATTATGCTGCATTTTGGCATAATTGTTTGATCCTGTGTTCTTGTTTGCTTTTATATACTACTCTTAGTTGCGCCATTTGTTGAAAACCTTCCATAGTCCATCGCTGCCCAGATAACTTCAATCGCTGTTGCAGCACATCTTTGTGAGCAGATTCTATGGCTCCCGATCCTATTATCAACCCTTTTTCAATATATTTATGATACTGCATTCTGTCTTTATTTTTACGATAATAGTTGATCAATGTGTTTCTTTTTCCAGTTGTTTTGCGCTGTTCTGGTAATTTTTCAAGTGTTACAATAATGGGGTCAATCCCCTTGGTGAGCATCATTTCTGAGAATGTATCAATCCACTTATATCTTTGTTTTTCATCTTTATAGTAAAGTTTAGCAAATTCGCATAGATGTTCTTTACAATGATAATAATCTACAATCTGTATACTTTCAGGATAGTGTTGTTCTATCCATTTCCAAATCCACCTTGCGCCATCTGCTATAAAGACAAGAGAGTTCAGGTTTTCCAAATGATAATCCATCTTTGTAATGAATTCCTTATAATCCCCTAGATGGGTAACATAGGTAGAGGCTGTCAA
>NZ_PGUB01000042.1:0-41310 GCF_002924285.1 Aquimarina sp. I32.4
TATAGGTCAAACATTTTAGAAGAGCCGTATGATGGGAGACTATCACGTACGGTTCTGGGAGAGGCTTGGGGTGAAATTCCCCTTGTCTACTCGATATAAAGTGCGTTTTTTACTATTAAATAAAAATAACTTTGAGTTAACTTTTATAAGATAGTTTTATATTTATTTCGATCATTGAATAAAATAAAGACCAAAAGTTAATATAAAGTTAAAAAACCTTTTGCTAGGTAACAATATCGTTTTAGGAGACACATACTTTAGTAACAAAAGTTTAGTTTTTAAACTTGAAGTTCAGATTAGAAATTAGTTTTCGAAATAACTTAGATAATTTTGAAGCATATATACGAATGTCACTTTTAAAATTTCTTAACAAAAAGAAACTTTGGGAGTGCAGGAGGCGAAGCTTTGTTTATTTCTTAATTCAGTAATTTATATTTCGAAGTTTCCCGTAGTCTTTAGGTATTATGTTATTAATAGTAGTATTGCACTAATCAATCATCATTAATTTATGTCAAAAATTTTTAAAAATGGTTGGCACGTCCTGTACGTAAGATCATGCCAAGAGAAAAAAGTTCATCAGCTTTTACAAGAAAACCATATAGAGTCTTTTTTGCCTTTAACTAAAATCATTCGTAAATGGAGTGATAGAAAAAAAACTATGTTAAAACCACTATTTCCTTCTTATATTTTTGTAAATATTAATTCTCTTTCAGAATTACATAAGGCTCTTTCCGTAGATGGGGCTTGTTCCTATATATCTTTTGGTAGGGAATATGCTTTGCTTAAGAAGGAAGAGGTAAAGCAAATAAGGTTTTTAGTCGATCAAAATGACATCTCAGACGTTAAAATTTATTCAGAAGTTCTAAATGTTGGTGATATAAGAAGTATAACCATTGGACCGCTGATGGGATTACAATGTGAAATTCTCAAAGCGGATAACATTAATAAAATGATTGTTCGGATAGGATCTTTACAACAAAATATTATCGCCACCATTTCCATAGATTATTTGTCAAAGCTATGTTTAATATAAAGTCTTATTTTATTTAGATGATGAATCCTTATGATATACTAAAGCTATATTTGTATTTAGAAAATATAAATAAATGAAAAACAATATTTTATATTTATAACTAGTTCTTAAAATGAGTTTAGGTCGCTTTATAGAAAAAAAAGAAAAATAAACAGTTCTAAATATAGAAAGTATATTTAATTTAAATCTATATGAAATACTTTCTGGTTAGACTGGATTCGGTTATTTAAAATAATAATAATTTAGTGTCAATACCAATTTTTTAAATATGCTCTAAAGATAGAAGAATGTATTGCCCATCAAGAGGTTTTATTGTTTTTAAAGTACTCAAAATGATGAGTAATAATCTTTTTGTTACTATTCACAATGTGGTTTTTGTAAAAATTAAAAAAGATGACGCATAGTTATTTGTAAAAAATAAGAAAATAAAATTTGGCCAATTGTATTAAAATAAATTTCAACAAAATAGAAACAAATCTTATAAATTAGATTTACTCATGTAATACATATATGACACTAATTTTGATATTAATAGATTAATTCATCAAAAATGACATTAAAACCTATATTTAAATTATTGGAAAAATTATCACCTAGTTTAACAGCTAAAATTGTTTATTATTATATCTCAAATCCTAGAACTAAAAAGTTTAGACCTTTCGAAAAGCCGATTTTAGAAGAAGCCGAGAAAAGTATTATTACTTTTAAAGGTTTTGATATTGCAGTATATAAATGGGGAGAGAGTGAAAAAAAAGTATTGTTAGTACATGGTTGGGAAGGTAGAGCTTCCAATTTTGGTGCGATTATTCCTAAATTACTAGAATATGGATATCAGGTTATTAGTTACGATGCTCCCAGCCATGGAGATAGTACAAAGAAAAAAACTAATTTTTTTGATATACCCAAGTTAATTGAAGTTTTTTTGAAAAAGGAATCATACGATCTCGTGATAACTCATTCCGGAGCTTCGGCGATGACTTTATTGATAATGAGTAACCTTAAATACTCAGGAAATAAAATGGTTATACTTACAGTTTATGATAAATTTGAAGACTATATAAGTCAGATTATAAATTATTTTGGACTAACTATGAGGACAAAAACTAAATTTATGGACTTGATTCGTAAAATAACTAAATATGAACCATCAGAACTTCAAGCTAACCTTTTTGTAAAAAACATAACTATAAAGAATGCAATCTTTATTCATGATAAAGGAGATAAAATTGTTTCTGTCGAGAATTCTAAATTTGTTAGTAGCAATATGCCTGGTTCCAAATTTTTCGAAATTGAAGGAACCGGACATTTTAAAATGCTTTGGTCCGAAAATGTAGTTAATATTATTGAGGAACAAATTTTAAAAACTAATAATCTTTCCTAAGTATAAATTAACGACTGTTTTTTATTATACACTAACAAACTGAAGTTAGAAAGAAACTGATCAGATAACGATTCTTTAAAATCGATTTAAGTTTTAATCTCTGAAGGTTTAATTTTCCGAGGATTGCCTCTTATTAAGAGGAAAGTTTGAAAACCTAATATTTTCATTGAGGAGATTAGAATTCAAGTTAGATACTCCGTCTACTTGAAAATAAGCAGTTTATTGAAAAAAAAAGAAGCATTATTTAGCGATAGACTTACCATAGTTAGAGTGAATTAACGACAACATTAAATTCAGAATCATTTTTTCAACAAAACAAGCAAAAAAAACTTGTTTAGATTAAGAAGCATGTCTTTATATTATCAGTGGTTTAAAAATATATTGAAATTAAATTGAATATGAAAATTCAAAAAAAAGAAGAAAATAATAAGACAATTTGTGCTAGGAAATATTCTTTAAATCTACCTCATTTGTTATCAGGAGCCATGTCTGAAAATTGGCTATTAAAGGAATTGGGAGATGTTCATTGGGCAATGATATTTGATTCGTTGGGAGTTAAATCCGATAAATTAGTAGATAATAACGGTGATCGATTATATGCAAGTTTTGTAAGACTTAAATGGGAAAGCGATGCTAGTTTAAAAAGTTTTAACGAAAATGAGGAAATAAAATTAAGTAGTGAATTGTCTCACTACGGAAAAAAAACTTTCTTTAGTGATAGTGAAATTGTTGGTTCAAACAAGACATTAAAAGCATCATTAATGTCCGTTTTTTCAGCAAAAAAAAGTGATAACAATGAGAATCTATCTGGGGGAGCTAATTTGAATGCTAGGATTATTAATGTTCACAAACACAAAAAATTACCAAAATTAGCTAAAGAATATTTGGCTATTAAATCATCCTTATTTTCATCAAAGCATTCTGAATTTAAAAATGATAATACTCTCAATTTATACGATACTGATTTCAATATAACCAATGATAAAGTTTTTTTCTCCAAGAGTTATCTTATAGATGCCTATGATGACATTAATGGCGTAGGACTACTTTATTTTGCAACGTATTCTAAGATTAGTGACAAGTGTGAACTTTCTTATTTTCAACAAAATTATATTGGAGTCATTAGTGGATATAACTGGGCAGACCAGAGCTCATGTATTGCGCGAGATATTCATTATTACGGTAATGCTAATGCTAATGAAAAGCTACTATATAATTTAGAAGATTGTTATTATATAAACCATGATACCATACAATTGAGGTCTTCATTGTATCGAGAAAAAGATAAAGTATTAATAGCAAAGATTTTCACGATTAAAAAATTAGCTCAACCACTTGAATTAGGATGTAGTATTGATAACAGATTTAAAACTATTAATAAAGAGAAAGTATCAGATGGATATGCTGAAAATTATCCTTCTTCAAAAGAATCTTCAGATGTTAAATTAATAAACATGAACGATTCAGAAAAAAATAAAATTAATATGACTGATAATAAAGGAGTTATTTATAATAGAGAAATTATAAATAGACTTATTATCGATTTTTTCTCATCTATGTTTGAAGAAGAATTTATTGATCTGACTACAGATTTAAGGCAGATTGGCATTGAATCTATTGCATATACAGAGCTTTCAGAATATCTAAATAGTGAATGTAATTTAGAAAGTAATCCAAGTAGATTTTATGGATTAAATACTGTTAACGAGATAACATCTTATTTGATTGATGACCATGACACTATAGGTTATCAAATAATTAAAGACAATAATGAAGTAAAAAAAATAAAAGGAAATAGTTCTTCAGAGGATATAGCTATTATAGGAACTTCCTTTCGTGTTCCAGGAGCTAATACCAAAGAAGAATTATGGGAACTTTTAAGTAATAATAAATCTGCCATATCTGAAACGCCAAAAGACAGATGGAATTGGCCGGATTGGATAGAATTAGATGGAAAGCATAAAGGAATTAATAAAGGGGGGTATATAAAAGATTTAGATAAGTTTGACCCTTTGTTTTTTAATATTTCTCCTAGAGAAGCAGAATTAATAGATCCACAACAAAGGATTTTACTTGAATTAACATGGGAGTTATTAGAGAATTCTGGCTATAAAGCATCTGTATTAAAAGATAGTAATACGGGAGTGTTTATCGGGGCAAGTGGTTGTGATTATGAGTTATTACTTAAAGATCAAATGTTGACCGAAAATAATTCATCAGCTACAGGTACTTCTTTAGCAATCCTAGCTAATAGAATTTCTTATTTTTACGGTTTTGAAGGTCCAAGCCTACTACTGGATACAGCATGTTCTTCTTCATTAGTAGCAATTCATGAAGCTGTTAAAGCATTACAAAATAAAGAATGTGATCAAGCAATAATTGGAGGAGTTCACTTAATGTGTCATCCTTCAAGGAGTTTAGTGTATTATGAATCTAATATGCTTAGCGTAGATGGTAAGTGCCAAACTTTTGATGAAAAGGCAAATGGTTACGTTCGTAGTGAAGGAGCTGCATTAGTATTTGCCAAGCCAATTTCTAAAGCAATAGAAGATGGAGATGAAATCTTAGGTATAATAAAAGGAACATCAGTTAATCATGGAGGTCAATCAGGCGGACTCACCGTGCCAAATCCTATTAAACAACAAAGTTTGTTAGAAGATGCTTATAAAAAAGCGGCTATTGACGTTTCTGAGGTTAGTTACATAGAAGTACATGGTACAGGGACAAGTCTTGGAGATCCAATAGAGGTAACAGGATTAACCAAGGCATTTAATAGTTTATTGAAAAAAACTGCAAGCATCCCTAACATTTCTCCAAATTGGTGTGGAATTGGATCTGTGAAATCAAACCTTGGGCATTTAGAAGCAGCATCAGGAATGGCAGGCGTTCTGAAGGTGCTACTATCCATGGAGAAAGGATATCTTCCAGCATCTATAAACTATAATAAGTTAAATCCAAAATTAGAATTAACAAATAGTCCTTTTTATGTCCATAATAAATTAAAGAGATGGCAATCTGGTGTTATAGATAAACCTCTTATAGCAGGTGTCAGTAGTTTTGGAATAGGAGGAGCTAATGCACATATTGTTATAGAGGAATATATTCCAAAACAAGAGAGCGAATATATTGCTACAGCTCGATCTATTATTTTATTATCAGCAAAGAATAAAGACCGATTAAAAGAACAGATAACTAATTTATGTGTTTTTATAGAAAGACAAGAAGCTGCTAATTTATATGATATAGCTTATACATTACAAGTTGGTAGGGAGTCTATGGAAGAACGTTTAGCTTTTGTAGTCAATGATATAGAAGAATTACAAACAGTATTAACAGAATACCTAGAAGGACATTCAACTAATAGTTTTAGCGGTAACATTAAAAAGGAAAAATCAGATTTTATTCTCAAAGGAGAAACTTATTTGAGTGAAGCATTAGAAAGTAAAGAGCTATCTTCTTTAGCTCAATTATGGGTAAAGGGTGGGGATATTGATTGGGGTTTATTATATGATAAGAACAGTCACCCTAAAAAAATAAGTTTACCTACTTATGCTTTTGCTAAAGAACGATATTGGATTCCAGAGGCAGAAGGGAGTGAAATAATAAGTTCAAAGAGTTTTCTTCATCCATTATTACATTCGAATAGTTCTAATTTGCAAGAACAACGTTTTACAAATGAGTACACAGGACAGGAGTCTTTTTTATTAGATCATAAAGTAAGAGGGAAAAAGGTGTTGCCAGGCGTTGCTTATTTAGAGTTAGCCAGAGCAGCAGGGTTTATTTCTTTAGAACGTTCTATTACGCAACTCAAAAATATTACTTGGTTAAGTCCTATTCAAGTTGATGAATTTCCAGAGAAGGTACAGATTAATTTATTTGAAGAAGGAGATTTTGTAGGTTATGAGGTTTATAGTGGGTCAGAAGAGTCTGAGGTAATTCATAGTCAAGGTCGTCTCTCTACAGGTGTTTTGTCGGAAGTTTCTTCATTTGATATTGCGGCAATCAAGGATCGCTTTACCTATGAGAAACCAGGATCAGAATGCTATGTATTATTTAAAGAATTAGGTTTGGATTATGGCAATAGTTTTAGGGGTATAGAAACATTGTATTATAGCAATACAGAATCATTAAGTAAGATAAGTCTACCTATAGAATCAGCTTATGTTTTACAACCGGGTATTTTAGATAGTGCCTTGCAGACGTGTATAGGTCAAAGTTTTCTAGAAGAAGGGGTAGTGTCGTTGAGTTTACCCTTTAGTGTTAAGGAAGTAAATATTTATGGTGAAATAAGTACGACAGCTTGGTGTTACGCTAGAAAGAACATTAGTAGTAAGGAAGATAGCAAAGTAAGTAGTTATGATATTGATATATTATCAGATACAGGAGAAGTATTATTATCATTTAAAGGTTTAGCATTCCTAACATTAGATGGTTATCAACAGGTAGATGAAAAGCTACAAGATTTTGATACTATTACAAAAGACGAATTAGGACTTCATTTATATAGTAATGGTTGGGAAAAAGGTGCATTAGTTTCAGATAAATTTCCGAGTGAAGAATCTACTTCATTAATAATATTAGCAGGTGGTTCGGTAAGTTTAGCGGATAAGTTAAAAGAAACTTTGGAAGAAGAGGTTATTACAATAAATGCATCTACAGAGTTAGGATATTTCAATGAGGTTTTAGGTTTGATTAAATCTAGATTAGAGTTGAAAACACAAATAAAAATTATAGTTATATACCGAAACAGTGATTATGTTGATTATAGTTTTATAAGTGGTTTATTAAAAACTGCGGAAATAGAAAGTCCAAAATTTAGCGGAAAAACAATAGGAGTAGAAAGTTTGTCAATTAAAGAGTTAGATAGTTTAGTCTCTATTATCGGTGAAGAACATTTAGATACCGCTAAAGAAGTTCGTTATTTCAGAAAGAATCGAGAAGTTCGCAAATTATCACCACACACTTTGTCTCCAAACTCTACACCTAGTATAGATATTAAAGAGGGCGGTGTTTATTTGATTACAGGAGGAGCTGGAGGGTTAGGTAATATTTTTTCTAATTATTTATCAAAAATAAAGGGTGTTACAATAATTTTAACAGGTCGTAGTTCGAAAAGCCGTTTGAGTAAATCAAGCTTACAAGCTTTAAATGCTGTTTATCATAGTTGTGATGTAACTAATAAAGAATCTACAGATAGTTTCATTAAAGAGTTAATTGTTACTTATGGTAAAATAGATGGAATAATACATAGTGCAGGAGTTGTTAGAGATAGTTTCTTACTAAATAAAACTCAAGAAGAATCTTCAATAGTGCTGAATTCAAAAATTTTAGGGGCAAAGTATTTGGATCAGGCGACGAAGGATTTAGACTTAGATTTTATGATTTACTTCAGCAGTGTAGCTGGAGTAATAGGTAATATTGGTCAAGGAGATTATTCGAGTGCTAACGCTTGGTTAGATTCTTATGCAAGTCATAGAAATAACTTAAGAGAAAAAGGTACAAGAAAGGGAATTAGTCTAAGCATTAATTGGCCATTGTGGAAAGATGGGGGGATGCGGATAGATGAAGAGAGTGAAAAATATTTGAAACAAAAATGGGGTATGGTTCCTTTACCTACATCAGAAGGAGTTAAAGTTTTTGATAATTTATTAGTGTCTTCACTAAATCAGGGTGTTGTAATTTATGGTTATTCAAGTCAGATATCAAAAAGTATCTTGAAAAAATCAATAAACTTAGAAGAGAGTACTAGTACAAGAAGTATAGATTCTTCAGTTTTGTTTAAGCAAGTCACTTCTAGTATAATGACATTAGTTTCGGATTTGCTAAAACTTGATATAAAAGAAATAGTGGAAGATGAGGACTTAGGTGATTATGGTTTTGACTCCATATCATTAACTAAATTAAGTAATAATCTCAACCAATATTATGATTTAGACTTAATGCCTACCTTATTTTATAATTATTCAACAATTGAAATCTTAGGAAAATATTTGATAGAAAATCATTCTGATAATTTATTAAGAAAGCATGATGCTGTTTTAGAAAAAGTATTAGATAAGTCAATACACTTAAAAGAGAGTATTAGTGAAACACCTACAGATTCTTCAGTTTTAGATAAACATGTTACTTCTAACATAATGACGTTAGTTTCTAATTTGCTAAAACTTGATATAACAGAAATAACGACGGATGAGGATTTAGGCGATTATGGTTTTGACTCCATATCATTAACCAAATTAAGTAATGACCTTAATCAATATTATGATTTAGACTTAATGCCTACTTTATTTTATAATTATTCAACCATCGAAGCCTTAGTGAAATATTTGATAGAAAACCATTCTGATAATCTGTCAAGAGCTCACGATACAGTGATAAAAAAGGCATTAGATAAGTCAAATATTTCAGATAGTTTTAAAGACTCTATTTTCCGAAAGCGGTCAAGGTTTTTAATTGACAAAATTGAATTAAAGAAAGAGTCAATAAAAGAGTCAATAAAAGAATCTTCAGAAAGAATAGCTGTAATTGGAATGAGTGGTCGTTTTCCAGGTTCTCCAAATTTAGATTCTTTCTGGGATAACCTAAAAAATAACAAAGATTTAATTGAAGAAATACCTAAAGAGCGTTGGGATTGGAAGGCGTATTATGGAAATTCTCAAGAGGTTGACGGTAAGACAAAGGCAAAGTGGGGTGGTTTTATAGAGGATGTAGATAAGTTTGACCCTTTGTTTTTTAATATTTCTCCGCGTGAAGCAGAGCTAATGGACCCTCAACAGCGTATCACTTTGGAGGCTGTATATCATGCATTAGAAGATTCGGGTTTAGCCACAAATGCTATTGAGGGTAGTAATACAGGTGTTTTTATAGGTGCTTCGAGTTCAGATTATTCTATGTTATTAGGGGAACAAAAGAATTTGACAAACCAAGCGCAGTTTCCTACAGGATCAAATCGTTCTATATTAGCAAATAGAATCTCTTACCTATTGGATCTGAATGGTCCGAGTGAACCTATAGATACAGCTTGTTCAAGTTCTCTTATCGCAATCCATCGCGCGATTGAGAATATTAAATTGGGTCATTGTGATATAGCTATAGCAGGAGGTGTTAATGCGTTACTTTCTCCTAATCTTACTTTAGCTTTTAGTAAGGCTGGTATGTTAAGTGATGATGGAAGATGTAAGACCTTTGATCAAAGTGCTAATGGTTATGTTCGAGGAGAAGGAGTTGGTATTTTGATTTTAAAATCATTAAGTAAGGCAGAAGCAGATGGGGATCATATTTATGGTGTGATTCGTGGGTCTTCTGAGAATCATGGAGGGAAAGCAAATACCCTAACCTCTCCAAATCCAAATGCTCAGAAAGAATTATTATTAAAAGCTTATCGTTCCTCAGGAATAGACCCTAGGGATGTAAGTTATATAGAAGCTCATGGCACAGGTACCCCTTTAGGCGACCCTATAGAGATAGAAGGTTTAAAGTTAGCTTTTAAGGAATTGTACAAAGATCTAGATTTAGATGTTTCGAAAAACCCTCATTGTGGTATAGGAAGTGCCAAGACGAACATAGGTCATTTAGAAGCTGCAGCAGGAATAGCTGGTGTGATGAAAGTGCTTTTATCATTGAAACATAAAACTCTTCCAGGTAATATTCATTTGGAAACTCCCAATGCATATTTGAAACTAAATGGCACTCCCTTTTATTTACTTCAAGAAACCAAAGAATGGTCAGTTCAGGAGGATAAAGCTCGAATAGCAGGAATTAGTAGTTTTGGATTTGGCGGGTCTAATGCTCATGTTATTATAGAAGAATATTTACAAAAGAAAAAAGAGATTTATACTAGTAATGCTCCAGCTATTATATTATTATCTGCAAAGAATGAAAATCGTTTAAAAGCTCAGGTAAAAAACTTATTAAGTTATCTTGAAGAAAACAGAGAGACTGATTTATATGATATAGCCTATACGTTGCAGATTGGTAGGGATTCTATGGAGGAACGGTTGGCGTTTGTAGCTTCAAATCTTGAGGATTTAAAGGTTAAATTGAATAATTATAAAGAAGTACAAACTGAAGGAGTATTTAGAGGTAATATTAAAAAGGATAAGTTAGACTTTTTGTTAGATGGAGAAGCAGGTCGAGGATATATCGAAATTGCAATTAGAAAGAAAGAGTCAAATTCTCTAGCTCAATTATGGGTTAAGGGTGTTTTTATAGACTGGAATTTACTGTATGGAGATAATAAGCTCAATAAAATTAGTTTACCTACCTATCCATTTGCCAAAGAGCGTTATTGGATACCAGAGGTAGTTGTTCAGAAACAAATAGAATCAGAACCATTTCCTCAAAAATTAAAAAGAGAGATTACTTTATTCGCCAATGACTGGAAAGAGATTACTCTAGAACCTGGAAACTTTCCAGAAGGAATTGTTTTGATCATAAATGCACATGGAATCAATAACTTACTTTCCTCATCACTAATTTCAACTATAAAAGGTTCATTGGTGGTTAATTCATACGAAATGGAATCTATTCCATATGAAAAGGTAAGTGCTGTAGTTGATTTAGGCGCGACTTCAGAGACAGATTATAACTGGGTATCTGTACTGCAAAAAGTAATTACTACTTCTAACAAAGAAAAAATAAAGTTGGTTCATATGAGTATATCTCAAGAACCTGCAATCGGAAAAGGTTTGTATCAAAGTCTTGATGCCGAATATAGTAAGGTTTCGAGTACTTGTTTGGAAATTGAGGATATATTAGATACTGAATCAGTTGTTAATATTCTTTTAAACTTGTTAAAAGCTTCTCAAAGTTTTGTCCGAATAAAAAACAGTTATAAAAATTGGGAAATACCTCAGCTGGAAGCTGTGAAATCTTATGAAATAATAAGCAAAACCCCTACCGGCCCTGTCTTGATAACTGGAGGGACACGTGGATTAGGAATGGCTTGTGCTAAACATTTAGTAAAAAGACATAATGTTACACAATTAATATTGTTAGGCAAAGAGCATTTACCAAAGAAAGAAGAATGGGAAGCTTATAAGACTAAAGAAAATTCGATAGGAAATAAAGTTCGTGATTTCCTTTATTTGGAAAGTTTAGGTGCAGAGATAAAAGTATTTAATACTTCGTTAAGCGATAAAAAAGGTTTGCAAAATACCTTTTCAGATATTAAGAAAGATTGGGGAGGAATCAAAGGGTTACTTCATTGTGCTGGTATTATTGACGTTAAAACTCCAGCTTTTATAAATAAATCAAAAGAAACTATAGAATTACTTCAGGAGCCTAAGGTAAAAGGATTAAATATATTGTATAGTGTCTTAAAAGAGCATGAGCTCTCATATGGTTTACTTTTTTCTTCTATATCGTCTTTAGTTCCTCGTTTGGGTTCTGGTAATTGTGATTACGCAATGGCTAATAGCTATATGGACAGTTTTGCTGTTGCTCATTACAAGGAAGGCTATAGAAGTATTCAATGGCCAAGTTGGAAAGAAATTGGTATGGGAGAGGTTAAGGATGGTATATACAGTGATCTTGGCTTACTTTCATTAGCAACAGAAGAAGGATTAAGTATTTTAGATCAAGCACTTTCTATTAAAAAAGAAAGTAGAATGGCAGTGCTTTCTCCAATGGTATATAACCCTGACTCTTTTAAGTTAGAAGACTTATTCACCGTTCAAAAAAAACTATTTAGCGAATATGTTGGTGTTATTAATACGGATAGTACTTATGTAAGTAATTGGTTAAGTGTGCAGTTAAGTGAAGTTTTAAAATTACCATTATCGTCAATGGAGTTAGATGTTCCTTTTCAGGAATATGGTGTGGATTCAATTTTGCTTGTTTCTTTAGTAAAGCAAATAGAGAAACAGCTTGATGGAATTTCATTTTCCCCAAATATTTTATTGGAGAACCCAACAATAGGTATGTTAAGTAGTTATCTTCTTACTCATCACGCCTTATCACTTTCAAAAGTGTTATCTAAAGAATTGAATTTCGTGCAAGAGCAACAAAATTTAAATGTAGAAAAGAAAGAGGTCGTTTCTCAAGTATTACCATCTTCAACAGCCCAAGAACCTATCGCAATTATAGGTATAGGTTGTCATTTTCCTGAAGCGGATAATATAGGAGAGTTTTGGGATAATCTTCAAAAGGGAAAAGATAGTATCAAAGAAGTACCATCTAGCCGTTGGTCTATTGAGAAGTATTATTCACCAGATAAAATAGCAGGAAAGAGCTATAGTAAATGGGGAGCTTTTCTGGATAACATCGAAGATTTTGATCCAGATTACTTTGGAATTTCGGCTGATTTGGCTTCTCAAATAGATCCATTAGAACGTCAATGGCTAGAGGTCAGTGCAGAGGCAATGGCAGATTCAGGTTATACTAAAGCGGAACTTTCAGGAAAATCGATTGGAGTTTACGCGGGAGCAAGAATGGGGGGGTTTTATAATAAATTAAAGAGTCTACATAAAGATTTTCTGGTAGGCACTGGACAAAACTTTATTACAGCACATCTAGCTCATATATACAATTTAAAGGGTCCCAATATGGTTGTGGACACAGCATGTAGTAGTTCTTTGACAGCAATAGATCTTGCTGTAAAAAGCTTAAGGCTAGGGGAAACAGAAATGGCATTAGCAGGGGGAGTAGATATTTTATTGGATGAAAATTATTTTATTGGGCTTAGTACTGCGGAGATTTTATCTGCAGACGGAAGAACAAAAACATTCGATGAAAATGCTAATGGTACTGGATTAGGAGAGGGTTGCGGTGTACTATTGTTAAAACGATTAAAGGACGCAATCTCCTCTGGGGATAAGATTTACGGAGTTATAGAAGGAAGTGCAGTAAATAACGATGGGAGAACCATGGGTATAACAACTCCTAATCCTGAGGCACAGAGAGAACTCATCGAAAAGGCTATTTTAAATGGAGAGATAGATCGTTCCACTATAAGTTATGTAGAGACTCATGGTACAGGAACTTTTATTGGAGACCCTATTGAGCTCAAAGGAATTACTGAAGTATTATTAAAAGGGAATAAAGGAAAACAATATTGTGGTGTAGGAAGTGTAAAAACAAATATCGGCCATCTACTCAGTGCAGCAGGAGTTGCAGGAATAATAAAAACAGTATTATCGATTAGTGCAGGTGAGTTACCTCCCACCTTAAACTGTGAACAACCAAATTCACGTTTTGATTTTGAAAACTCTCCAGTTTATCCGGTTAGGACTTCACAAAAATGGAAAGGTGTGAATGATATAAGGAGAGCGGGCGTAAGTGGATTCGGGCTTGGTGGTAATAATGCACATGTTATACTCAGTAATGCAGGTATTCCATTGGCTAATAGGGTAGAGGCTCCTTTTAATAAAAATAATATTCCATTTAAACGACAACGATATTGGCCTGAAGAACCTCAAATTATTAAAAATCCTAAGGATAAATTAGTTAGTATGGATGCTTATTTTGATATGAAGCAAACAAAGGAGGGAGCAGATTGGGTTTTTTCATTAGATATTTTAAACGATAATTATATAGTAAGAGATCATAAAGTACATACAATAAATATTGTTCCTGGAGTAACTTATTTGGATTTGATACTTCGTTGTAGTAAGGAGTTATTTGGAGAAATTTTTACTCTTAGTAGGGTATTGTTTATAGAACCCTTGGCTACCGATAAAAAGTATAACCGATGTTTAGAATTACGCTTTAGAAAAGGTAATCACTCTTTATACGAAGCTATGATACGCTCAAAACAGATAGATCATAATGGAAATGTAAATGGTGCATGGAGTAAACATATTCATTGTCGATTAAACATAAGGGAAGATAAAGAAACTTCCAGAATGGATATAAACTCATTTATTAAGACAAGTGAACATCAAATAGAAATGAAAGATGTTTACCAGTGGGCTAGATCTGTAGATATTGTTCATGAGGAATTTATGCAAACACGTGGATTGATATACCAAAAAGGACAAACAGAGTTGATGAAGTTGCATTTAAGTCAGTTATCAGAATCTTATAGGAAACATTTTTATTTACATCCAGCGTTTTTAGATGGAGCCACATTTGCTGGTAATTCTTTTTTTATATCTAGTAATATTGAAAGGCCCCCCTATATTCCTTTTTCTATAGCCGAGTTTAGCGTATATAATTCACTGCCTTCAACTATTTATGTATTCAGTAATAATCATGATTCTAAAAAATATAATAATTCTACAGAAATTGTAAAAACTGATATTAGTATTTATGATGAAACAGGAAACCTATTAGTCAAATTAAAAGACCTCGCAGTAAAAAAAATTCGTTATCCAGAGTTGATTAAGAATTTGTTAATCGGTGAAAAAGCAAAGCTAAAGGAATCGGTACTACAACTTCACAAAAGCTAAAAATAAACAAAATGGAAGTAAATCTTATACATGCATACTTACAGGAATTAATAGCTGTCACTTTAGAAAAACCAATAAATGAAATAGATATTGTAACGGGTTTTTTTGATTTAGGGTTGGACTCTAAAATGGTAACAGGGTTGGTAAGAGTTTTAGAAAAAAAAATTGGTCATGAGCTTTATCCTACATTATTATTTGAATATCAGAACATAAAGGATTTAAGTGATTATTTGTTAGAAGAAGGCAAGGGATCTTTCATTATTCCTGTTAAGAAGGAAATTTTAAATGTAGAAAAAATAAGCGACGATGATACGATAATTAAGCAAGACGAATTAAGTGAAAATGATTCACGATTAAACCTCATTGATGACATTGAGCATTTTGATAATATTTGGGGAGATACTCCAGATACAAATGAGTCTTTCGAGGTTCCTATTAATACAAAAGGACATATTGCTATAATAGGTTTGAGTGGACGCTATCCTGGAGCGAAAAATCTAGAAGAATTTTGGAAAAATCTAGAAGCTGGCAAAGACTGTATCACAGAAATACCTAAAGATCGTTATGGTAAAAAGGACTTTAATTATGAGCATACAAAAGGTAAATGGGGTGGTTTCGTTGATGATGTAGATAAATTTGATCCATTGTTTTTTAAGATAGCTCCTGTGGATGCAGAATTAATGGATCCTCAAGTTCGTTTATTTTTAGAAGAGAGTTGGAAGGCTATTGAAGATGCTGGTTATATTTTTTCATCAGAAGAGAGTAGAAATATTGGGGTCTTTGTTGGGTCAATGTTTAACTCCTATCCGACCGCAGCAAAAAGTAAAGAAACCACAGATAGACTATCCTTCAGTACTGGTTGGACTATTGCCAATAGGGTATCTTATCATTTAGGACTTACAGGCCCCAGTATGCATATAAATACAGCTTGTTCTTCGTCACTTACTTCTATTATACAGGCCTGTCAAAGCATTCAGAATGGATTTTGTACAGCAGCTATTGCTGGAGGAGTCAATCTAAGTCTTGATACTTCAAAATGGGATTATCTAAAAACATATAGGTTATTGGGTAGTACGGAAACCAGTAGGAGTTTTGGACAAGGTGATGGTTATTTACCAGGTGAAGGTGTAGGAGCTGTTTTACTAAAACCTTTAGCTCAGGCAAAGATTGATGGAGATCATATTTATGGCGTAATCAGGGGTGCAAATATGAATCACGATGGCTCAGGAAGTGGTTTTACGGTACCTAATCCAAAAGCGCAGACTACTTTGATAAAAAAATCTATAGAACAATCAGGATTAACTGCTCAAGATATTAGCTATATAGAAGCTGCGGCTAACGGTTCTGCTTTAGGTGACCCTATAGAAATAATGGCTTTATCAAACTTGTTTGCTAAGGGTGATAAAAAAACATATATAGGTACAGTTAAATCTCATATAGGTCATTTGGAATCTGCCTCGGGGATATCTGGCCTCACCAAGGTGCTATTACAGATGAAATATAAAACATTAGTTCCAGGTATTCATTCTCAAGAATTAAATGTTAATTTAGGTTTAGAAAGAACTTCATTGGAAATTACTAATGAATTAAAAAAATGGGAATCACTAGGAAATAGATTCGCAATGATAAATAATTTTGGAGCAGGAGGATCTAATGCCCATATTATTATTGAAGAATATGTCCCAAATCAAAGAATTAATTACACAAGTGAAATTCCTATTGTAATTGTATTATCAGCTAGTGATGAAAAGCGATTGAAAGAGCAGGTAAAAAACTTACTTAATTACCTTGAAGAAAACACTATTGTCAATATATATGAGATTGCATATACGTTACAGGTTGGTAGAGAGTCTATGGAAGAACGTTTATCATTTGTTGCTTTAGATCTTCAGGATATAAAGGTTCAATTGAATAGTTATATCGAAGGAAAAACCAAAGGGTTATTTAGAGGTAATATAAAAAAAAGTAACCAAGATTTTTTATTAGAAGGAGAGGCAGGAGAAGCATATATAAAAACAGCCATTTCTAAAAAACAAACTAATGCGTTGGCTCAGTTATGGAGTAAAGGAGTTGTTCTAGATTGGAAGCTGTTATATGGGGATACTTTCCCAAGTAAAATCAGTTTGCCGACCTATCCCTTCGCGAAGGAACATTATTGGATTCCTGAATTAATAGACTTAGAATCAAAATCTTCAACAAAAAATCTTCATCCTCTATTACATTTCAATAGTTCTAATTTAAAAGAACAACGTTTTACAAATAATTATACAGGTCAAGAATTATTTTTTTCGGATCATAAAGTTATGAATGAAATGGTCTTGCCAGGAGTGGCATATCTAGAGATAGCTAGAGAAGCTGGATTTATTTCATTAGAAAAACCCATTACACAATTACTCGATATTACATGGTTAAGTCCTGTTCGTGTAAATGGCAATCCCGAGGAGGTTAGTATAAGTTTGTTTGAGGAAGATGATTTTATAGGTTATGAGGTTTATAGTGGTTTAGAAGATTCTTCAATTATCCATAGTCAAGGTAAAGTGTCTACAGAAGAACTTACTTCAGTAGAGCATTTAGATATAGAAAACCTTCAGGTTACTTTGCCTAACCAAAAAACAGGAATTGAATGTTATGAATTATTTAAGGATCTTGGGTTAGATTATGGTTTAAGTTTTAGAGGTATAGAGAAATTGTATTATGGTCTTGAGGGTTCATTAAGTAAGATTAGTTTAATAAAAGAAGAAGGTTATGTATTACAACCTGGTGTTTTAGATAGTGCTCTACAGACTTGTATTGGTTTGATTTTTGTGGAGTTAGATATATATTTAAGTTTACCCTTTAGCGTTAAGGAGGTCAATATTTATGGAGATGTTGGAGATACGTCTTGGTGTTATGCTCGTAAAAGTGCAAACGCTAAGTCAGGAGGTAAAGTAAATAGTTATGATATTGATATGTTGTCAGATTCTGGTGCTGTTTTATTGAGTTTTAAGAACTTTATTTCTTTACCTATGTCTGGATTTAAAAAGAATGATAGTCCTAATAAAGAAGAAGATGTTCATTTATATTCTAATACTTGGACAGAGTGTTCTATAGTTCAATCGAATGTTGTTTCAGGATCTAAATCATTGATTTTATTGGCTGGTGGTTCTGTAGTTTTGGCAGACAAACTTGGCGAATTGTTAGAAGAAGAAGTAATGGCTATTAATGAATCTACAGAATTGAGCTATTACCATAAAGTTCAGAAAATTGTACAATCAAGATTAATTTTAAAAGAAGAAACGAACATTACAGTTATATATCCTAGCAGTGATTACGTTGATTACGGTTTTATCAGTGGTCTATTAAAGACAGCAGAGATAGAAAGTTCTAAGATTGTTGGTAAAACTATAGGGGTAATTAGTTTGTCAATCAGTGAATTGGATAGTTTAGTTAGCATTATCAAATCGGAAGAAGAGGTGCCAGGAAAAGAAGTTCGTTACACAGGAGGTAAACGCGAAGTTCGAGGTATATCAATGTTACCAATAACATTGCCTTCAGCTCCTAAATTAGTTATAAATATCAAAGAAGGTGGTGTTTATCTGGTTACCGGAGGAGGAGGAGGCTTAGGTCAGATTTTTGCTTCCCATATCGGTAAGACTAAAAACACAAAATTGATATTGACAGGTAGAAGTAAAAAATGCGCCTTATCCCCAAAAGAATTAGCATCGCTTAATGCAGTTTATCATAGTTGTGATATTACAGATAAGGAGTCAGTAAAAATATTGATTAGTGATATTGTAAATACTTATGGCTTGCTGGATGGTATTATACATAGTGCGGGAATAATAAAAGACAGTCTTCTATTTTTGAAAACCAAGGATGAATCATCGAAGGTTTTGGCGCCCAAAATTTTGGGAACAAAGTATTTGGATGAATTGACTAAAGATTTGGATTTGGACTTTATGGTGTATTTCAGCAGTATTTCTGGAGTTACGGGTAACGTAGGTCAAGGAGATTATTCTAGTGCGAATGCTTGGATGGATAATTATGCAAATTATCGAAATACACTTAGAGAAGAAGGTAAAAGAAAAGGGAAAACGTTGAGTGTTAATTGGCCATTATGGAAAGATGGCGGTATGCAGATAGATGAAGAAAGTGAAAAATATTTGCAACAAAAATGGGGTATGATTCCCTTACCTACCCAGAAAGGAATCAGCGCTTTTGATATTTTATTAGGTTGCTCAACAGATCAGGGTGTTGTTTGTTTCGGCGATTTAAATCAGATATCAGAAAAAATATTGGGTAAACATGAGGTAATTGATGAAAAAATTATAGAAAAAGAATTAAGCTCCTTGTCACAAACTCAGGTAGAAATAGAAGACCGTTTAATCGTTCTGATTAGTGGTTTATTGAAGTTAAATAAGGAAGACTTTGAATTAGATGTTGATTTTTCAGACTATGGAGTAGATTCGATATTGATGATGAATATTTTAAATGTCATCGAAGAATCTTTTAGAGTTGTTGTCGAGCCTACCGCCATCGTAAATTATCCAACAATTGGTTTATTGGCGAAATATATACAAAATGAAACAAATTATATTTCACAAAAAAAATCATATCAGAAACCATTATTCAATGTTAAATCTAAGGATAAAGTGTTTCAAAAGAGAGATAGTAAGCGTAAAATTAAGGCTAGGTTGAAACCATCTTCAAAAAGAGGTAAAGTAGCTATTATAGGAATGAGTTGTCGTCTACCAGAATCTGATACTATAGAAGAATTCTGGGATAATTTAAAAGGAGGCAAAGATTTGATATCTGATATTCCAAAGAATAGGTGGAATGCTATGGATCATTATTCCGAAACTGGGGAAGAGAATAAAGCATACACAACTAAAGGGGGGTTTATGAAAAACCCTGGGTTGTTTGATGCACGTTATTTTGGGGTTAGTGACGTTGATGCTATCAGTATGGATCCTCAGCAACGTATTATTTTAGAATTGAGTCGATCCCTATTAGCTCATTCAGGTTATAAGAAAGAAGAATTTTATAATAGTAATACAGCAGTTTATATAGGGGCAAAAGATAACAACTATGTTCGTAACAATTATCATTTACTTCCAGAAGGAGCACATCAACATACCATTGTAAATAATATTAGCAATATGATTGCGGCCCGTATTTCAGATTTTTATAATTTAAAAGGCACAAGTCAGATTATAGATACTGCTTGTTCAAGTTCTCTTGTCGCTATCCATCAAGGTTGTGAAGATATTCTTCAGGGTAAAACAGATATGGTAATAGCAGGAGGCGTTTCTGTAATGGTAGATGCATTTAATCACATAGGGTTTAGTCAGGCAGGAGTATTAAGCAAAGATGGTAAAAGTTACGTTTTTGATGAAAAAGCCCAAGGCTTTGTAATGGGAGAAGGTGGAGGATTAGTATTATTAAAATCTTATGAACAGGCAAAATTAGATGGTGATTCAATTTATGGCGTTATTAGTGGTTCATCAGTTAATAATGATGGTAAGACCATGGGGCTTACTGTTCCTAATAAAGAAGGCCAAAAGCAAGCTATTGAGCAAGTACTTTCTAAAACGAATATAGATCCTAGTGATATTACATATTATGAAGCTCATGGTACAGGAACTTTACTCGGGGATCCAATAGAAGTAAAAGCAGCTACTGAGGTATATCAATCACTAACAAGATGCATGTCTAAGAATCAGTATTGTGCAATTGGTTCTGTAAAAAGTAATTTGGGACATACAATGACAGGAGCGGGAGTTAGTGGGTTAATAAAGATTTTACTACAATTACAACACAAGACTTTAGTACCTACGTTACATTGCGATAAACCACATCCGAGATTTAAGTTTGAGGAGAGCCCGTTTTATCCAAATATTAATTTAAAACCTTGGGATGTATCAGGTTCAAAAAACCGCAAGGCTGCTATTAGTAGTTTTGGGTTTGGAGGTACTAATTGCCATATGGTTATAGAAGAGGGTGAAAATGATGTAGTGATTTCTCGAGAACCTTTAGCCATAGAATGTATATCAAATAATTATTATTGGTTAGGAAAAGAAATGATTATTCAAGATGTAAAACCATTGTTAGTAGAAGAAAATCTATTGAAAGTTTATTAATAGATATAAATAAAAGAAATATAGTTTTATAATGCTGATTGTCAATTTGTAAAAATAATTGATAGGTTAAATAAAATAAAAAAAGTATAATGAAAGAAGCACTTATTTTGTATTTAAAAGAAAAGATAGCCATAAATAAATCGGATGAAGATTTTACAATAGATAAAAATTTCATGGATTTGGGTTTGGAATCTAATCAAATGATTGAGATGACAAAATCATTGGGAGAAGATTTAGGCATAGATTTATATCCTACATTATTTTTTGAAAATCAAAATATAGAAGATCTTTCAACTTATCTTTTGGAAGGTTATAGCGAACAAATAAGTATGAAATTTGGAAATACGAATTCATCATTAGGAATTACTGGATTAAAACAAAAAGAAACTTTTAATACAACTTTAGTATCCTCATTATCTCTAAAAGAACAGGGTATTATTAAATCAAATTCTGCTCCACTGTATTTTGGTGAACCCGTTGCTAAGTTAATGGATTCAAATAAGAATAAGCTTTCGGAGAACGTTTCACAAGATATTGCTATTATCGGTTTAAGTGGTCGATATCCAGGGGCTAATACTATGGAGGACTTTTGGGACAACCTTAAAAATGGAATTGACAGCGTTACAGAGATTCCACATGATCGCTGGGATATGGTTGATTTTTATGATGAAGATAAAGATACTTTAGGCAAGAGTTACAGTAAGTGGGGTGGCTTTATTGATGATATTGATAAGTTTGATCCTTTGTTTTTTAACATTTCACCACGAGAAGCAGAGATAATGGATCCTCAAGAGCGATTATTTTTACAAACCGTTTGGGAGAGTTTAGAAGATGGTGGATATACACGAGAACGACTACAGAATATACGATCATCTAAGGCTTCAAAATTAGGTGGTCATGTAGGTGTTTATGCAGGTGTCATGTATAGTGAATATCAGTTATTTGGAGCAGAAGAGACACTTAAGGGAAATCCGATGCCGTTATGGAATAGTCCAAGTAGTATTGCAAATAGAGTATCTTATTATTTGAATTTACATGGACCAAGCATGGGAGTAGATACTATGTGTTCGAGTTCCTTAACAGCAATTCATTTAGCAATCGATGCGATTAATAATGGTCATTGTGGTATGGCTATAGCTGGCGGAGTTAATCTGAGTGTACATCCTAATAAATATAAGATGCTAAGTCAAAATAGGTTTGTATCGGATATGGGAAGATGTGAGAGTTTTGGAGAGGGAGGATCGGGTTATGTTCCTTCAGAGGGAGTTGGCGTAGTTTTATTGAAACACTTAAGTCAAGCCAAGGCAGATGGTGATCAGATATATGGAGTTATTAAGGGTAGTTGTCTAAATCATGGGGGAAAGACCAATGGGTATTCAGTTCCAAATCCCAATGCTCAAGCAGAAGTTATTAGAGATACAATAATTAGAGCGGGGGTAAAACCAGAAGATTTCAGTTATATAGAAGCTCATGGAACAGGTACGAATTTAGGTGATCCTATAGAAATAGCAGGATTAAGTAAAGCATTTGAAAGTAATATTAAAGAAAGTCAATATTGTGCGATAGGTAGTGTGAAGAGTAATATTGGCCACTGCGAATCGGCAGCAGGGATATCGGGTCTAGCCAAAGTGCTACTGCAGCTAAAACATAAACAAATAGTCCCAAGCCTTCATTCTGAAATATTAAATACCAATATAGATTTTAAAAAGACTCCCTTTAAAGTTCAACAAGAGTTGAAAAATTGGGAGGTAAGTAATGATAAGCCTAGGCTAGCAGGTATTAGTAGTTTTGGAGCAGGTGGATCTAATGCGCACATTATTATAGAAGAATATATTTCAAAGGAAAAAGCAGGCTATATAAGTGATTTCCCTACAATAATTGTACTATCTGCAAGGAATAAGAATCGTCTAAACGATAAGGTGAAAAAATTGCTAAATTATCTTGAGGGAAATATAGAGATTGCTATATCTGATATAGCCTACACATTACAGATTGGTAGGGAATCGATGGAAGAACGATTATCGTTTATAGTCTTGGATTTCGATGATTTAATAACTCAGTTGGGTAATTACAAAGCAGGTAAAACTGAGGGGTTATTTATAGGCAATGCTAAAAATCATTTTCTTTTGAAAGGAGAAGCTGGAGAAGTATACCTAAACGAAGCTATTGCAAATAAACAATCAGAAATTCTAGTTCAGTTATGGTCCACTGGAACAGTAATCGATTGGACCTTACTTTATCAAAAAGGAAATGTTCCTAATATAATTAGCTTACCAGCTTATTCTTTTGAACGAAATAGGTATTGGTTTGATAGTCATAATCCAACTAAAACTCAAAAATTTACAAATAAAAACCATTTGATGAAATTAAATACGGGTAGTATTTGGGAAAGCGAAAAGATGCAACAAAATGTAAGTCATGTTGTTGGTGATGAAATTAATACAACAATATTGAATGGAGTAGTTGCATTAGTGAAAATGCAATCCCGAGAATCTAAAAATATGTTTACTCTTGATTTAATTAAGAGCTTGCAAAAAACCTTTCTCGATTTAAGGGAGAATAAAAACTTAAAAGCTGTTGTTTTAACTGGATATGATAATATATTTTGCATGGGAGGCTCCCAAGAGGCTTTACAAGATATAGCTTCTAAAAAAGGGCGATTTACAGATTTTCCATTTTTATATAGGGGCTTATTGGAATTTGACATACCTGTAATAACAGCAATGCAAGGGCATGCATTTGGAGGGGGTATGCTCTTCGGATTATACGGAGATATCGTTTTGATGTCCCAAGATTCGATATATACTGCTAATTTTATGAAATACGGATTCACTCCAGGAATGGGAGCAACGTACATTCTTGGAGAGAAATTAGGTAAACCTTTGGCTACAGAAATGATGTATACAGCAAGACATCTAAAAGGGTCTGAAATCAAGTCAAGAGGTGCTTCAGTAATTGTAACAAGGAATGTTTTAAATGAAGCACTTCGGATAGCGCAAGAATTGAGTTTAAAACCAAGAAAAGCTTTAGAAGTACTAAAGAAAAATATGTCTGGTAATTTACTTTTAGAATTACAAAAACATATCAATGAAGAGGAAAAGATGCACGAATTGACTTTTCATACTGAAGAGGTAACTTCAAAAATAGCACAAACCTTTAAAAAACAAGGATCTAAAGATTCTTTGTTGAATAGTATTTCTGAAAAAATAATTCCCTCTAAGGTCTTAGTGAAAACAGAATTAGTATCTGTAGAAAGTGTAATGTATCAAACCTCCAAACCTATTACTCAAAGGTCAATAAATAGCATTAAACTAAAAAACACAAACTTTTCCAATACAAAAAATAATGTTTTAGTAAATATTTCGAATAATGTAAAAAAGCTTAAGGAGCTATTTGAAGACATATTACATATTCCATCTAATGAGATAGGTGAAGATGTAGCTTTTGTTGATTTAGGACTTGATTCTATAAGTGGAGTTGAACTCATTCGCTCAATAAACAATACTTTCAATGTAAATTTTGAGGCTATAATTTTATATGACTACTACACAATCAACAAATTATCAGGTTTAATTTCAAAAGAATCTAATTTATTAGATGAATCTTTTAAAGAAGATTCAAAAATACTACTTAAACCTACTTTAGAAGCTTTAGTAAATGAAGAATCTATAGCTGATGCAGATGAAATGGGAAATGAAAAAGTTACTAAACCATCTGGAACATTAGCTTTTTTTCAAGAAAAAGAAAAAAAAGCTTTAATTAATATTTCGAATAATGTAAAAAAGCTTAAGGAGCTATTTGAAGACGTATTACATATTCCATCTAATGAGATAGATGAAGATGTAGCTTTTGTTGATTTAGGACTTGATTCTATAAGTGGAGTTGAACTCATTCGCTCAATAAACAATACTTTCAATGTAAATTTTGAGGCTATAATTTTATATGACTACTATACAATCAACAAATTATCGGATTTAATTTCAAAAGAATCTAATTTATTAGATGAACATTTTAGAGAAGATTCAAAAATACTACTTAAACCCACTTTAGAAGCTTTAGTAAATGAAGAATCTATAGCTGATGCAGATGAAATGGGAAAAGAAAGCCTCACTAAAACTAAATTGGATTCTTATCAAAGGGAACATGAAAAAAAAAATATTAATAAATATATTCAGGATATAGCCATCATTGGTATGAGTGGAAGATTTCCTGATGCTTTAAATGTAAACGAATTCTGGGAGAATATAAAAACTGGTAAAAATAGTATAAAGGAAGTTCCTGAGAGGAAATGGTCAATACCTCATTTTTTTGATAAAGATATAAAAATTGAAGGGAAGAGTTATGGTAAGTGGATGGGATATCTTGATGATGAAGACAAGTTTGATCCATTATTTTTTAACATTTCTCCAAGAGAAGCTGAACGTATGGATCCTCAACAACGTTTGTTCATTGAAGAAAGCTGGAAAGCTATCGAAGATTCGGGATACACTAGTGAATTATTATCTAATCAAAAATGTGGAGTATTTGTTGGTGTAGGGCAAGGTGATTATATGATTAATATTGAACAAGAAGAAATGGATAACCATACCTTTACAGGTACATCTTCTTCTATATTGGCAGGTCGAATATCTTATCATTTAAATTTGGATGGTCCTGCTATCTCAATAGATACAGCTTGTTCAAGTAGCCTTGTAGCTATTCATCAAGCTTGTCAAAGTATTAGAATTGGGGAATGTGAAACAGCATTAGCTGGAGGTGTATATGTGATGACTTCAGAACGAATGCATATCGCAACTAGTAAATCTGGTATGCTAAGTGAAGATGGTAAATGTCATACTTTTGATAACAAAGCTAATGGTTTTGTACCTGGTGAAGCAGTTGGTGTTTTATTATTAAAATCACTATCTAAAGCTGAAATTGATGGGGACAGAGTTTATGGAGTAATAAAAGGTAGTGCTATTAACCAGGACGGAAAAACTAATGGTATAACAGCACCAAATGTAGATTCACAAAATCGTTTACAAATAGAGGTTTATAAAAAATATAACATTGACCCTTCAGATATAACTTATGTCGAGAGCCATGGTACTGGAACTAAATTAGGAGACCCAATTGAAATAAAAGCTTTAAGGCGTTCATTTGAATCTTATACTAATACTGAAGATTATTGTGGTATTGGTAGTGTAAAAACTAATATTGGTCATACGCTAACTGCATCTGGAGTTGCGGGAGTAATCAAAGTATTATTATCTATTAAGAACAAACAAATACCTCCAACGCTTAATTTTAATGCTCTTAATGAGCATATAAATTTAATAGCAAGCCCTTTTTATGTCAATACATCATTAAAAGAATGGCAAGTTGATGAGGGTAAGTCAAGAAAAGCAGCTATTAGTGGTTTTGGTTTTAGTGGAACAAATGCCCATATCGTTATAGAAGAATATATTCCTAAGACAAGGAATGTTTATGAAAAAAAGGCACCTGTCATTATATTACTTTCAGCCAAAAACAAGAATAGATTAGAGGATCAAGCGAATAATTTAGAAGAATATTTAGAATCAAATTCTGATTTAAATTTACGTGATATTGCCTACACTTTACAAATAGGTAGAGAAAGTATGGAGGAACGACTTGCTTTTGTTGTTCGAGATAAAATAGAGCTAAAAAATATTTTAACTAAATTCATATTAGGAGAAACAAAAGGTCTGTTATGTGCTAATATTAAGGAGTCTAAAGGAGATTTTGTTTTTGAAGGAAATACAGGTAAAGAATATCTTTCTGTAGCTTTAAAAAATAAAGACTTATCATTATTAGCTCAATTATGGATAAAAGGTGTTGTTATAGATTGGCAATTACTTTATGAAAAAGACAATACCCCTAATAAAATAAGTTTGCCGACTTACCCTTTTGCTAGAGAGCGATATTGGATTCCAGAAAAAGATGTGGAGAGTCAGTTAAAAGGAGAAAGTAAATTACATCCACTACTTCATTTTAATGAGTCAAACTTAAAAGAGCAGAAATATACGAGTATATATACAGGAGAAGAATCTTTTCTATCAGATCATAAGGTAAAAGAAGATAAAGTATTGCCTGGAGTAGCTTATTTAGAGCTTGCACGAGTAGCTGGTAACTTAAGTATAGGGGATTCTGTAACTCAACTTAAGGATATTACTTGGATAAGTCCTATACATGTAAATAGTTCTCCAGAAAAATTAAGTATTAGTATTTATCCGCTAGAAGATAGTTTTGGTTATGAGGTATACTCAACTAATAATGATGAGGAACAAATTCATAGCCAGGGAAAGTTGAGTACAAGTATACAAAGCTTACCACCTAACTATGATTTACTTTCTATTAAAAAACAATTAACTAAATCAAAAACTAAAGACTGGTGCTATGATTTTTTTAAAGGCATAAATCTAAATTATGGTCCTAGTTTTCAAGGGATAGAACAACTTTGGTATAATGATTCGGTAGTACTTTCAAGAATTAGATTACCAAAAGAAGAGGGGTATTTATTACAACCAGGGATTTTAGATAGTGCTTTACAGACTTGTATAGGTTTTGCTATAGAAGAAGAAACCTTAGCAACTCTTCATCTTCCTTTTAGTCTTAAAGAGTTAACTATTTTTAAAGACCTTACTGAGACGGTATGGTGTTATGTTAAGAAAAATACAGTTAATAGTAAAGTTGTTGAGTACGATATAGATCTTTTGAATGAATTAGGAGAAGTATTGATAAGTTTTAAAGAATTTGTTGTTCTACCATTAAATAATTTTTCAGCTCCCATTTTAGAGACTAAGGTAGAGACCCATTTGTATACTAATACTTGGGGTATTTCATCAGATGACTTATCTACTCAAGTCCATAAATCACAAATAGTATTAGTAGCTGGAGGTTCAATAGAGCTAACGGATTTATTAAGAGAAGATTTGGAGATTGAAGTTTTGATTATATCAGGGGAGTCAGAACAATCATATTTCTTAAATATACTAGAAATAGTAAGGACTAAAATACAGGACAATCAAGAGGTACATATTACATTATTATACGAGAATGATTATTATGTTGACTATGGTTTTATTTCAGGCTTGTTAAAAACAGCCAGTCTTGAAAACCCAAGAATAACAGGTAAAGCCTTAGGTGTGGATAGTCTTTCCATTACATGTATAGATTCTATTTTGTCAATACTCTATAAAGAGCAGGTTACAACTGATTCGGAAGTACGTTATATCGGAAGTAATAGAGAAATAAAAAGCCTTAGTGTGTCTTCACCTTCTATAGCTACAGATTCTGTTTGTATAAAAGAAGGAGGTGTGTATTTAATAACGGGAGGCTTTGGTGGATTGGGTCAAATTTTCACTTCACATATTAATAAGACTAAAGGAGTTCATCTTATTCTTATTGGGCGTAGTGCTTTAACGAAAGAAAAAGAAGTTATTTTATCATCATTACAGCAGGCGAGTTATTATTGTTGTGATGTAAGTAAAAAAGAAGAAGTGGTTTCTTTGATGAGTAAGATAAAAGAAAGCCATGGCAAATTGAATGGTATTATTCATAGTGCTGGTGTTATTCAAGATAGTATTATTAGTAAGAAGACATCAGAAGAGGTTAATATGGTGTTTTCTTCAAAAGTTTCAGGAGTTAAAAATCTTGATGAAGCATCAAAAGGAGATGCTTTAGATTTCATGCTATTCTTTTCTTCGATAGCAGGAGTTTTAGGTAACATAGGACAGTCTGATTACTCGAGTGCCAATGCATATTTAGATAATTACGCTTTATATCGTGAAGAAAAACGTTTACAAGGAGAAAGGCAAGGAAAAACATTAAGCATTAATTGGCCACTATGGGAGCAAGGAGGTATGCATATAGAGAAGGAGAGCGCACAATTTTTAGAAAAATATTGGGGCATGCTACCTTTACCTACATTAGAAGGAGTTAAAGTTTTTGATGAGCTTCTTAATAGTTCGATTCTACAAGGAATTGTAGCATTTGGCTATAAGGATAAGGTAAATAAAAAACTAATAGTAAAGAAACCAATACAACCTACATCTAAAATAATAGGTGATATTGAAATCTCAAAATTACAAGAAAAAGTTACAATAAAGATATTGGAGACTGCCTCTGATTTACTTAAGCTTGATATTAGTAACATAGAGATAGATGAAGAATTAGGAGATTATGGTTTTGACTCTATACTATCAACTCAATTCAGTAATGAGCTTAATTCCTATTATGATTTAGAGCTAATGCCTACAACATTTTATAATTACCCCACAATTGAAATGTTAGTAGTGTATTTATTGGAAGATTATTCTGATAAATTATTTAAAAAACATGATTTAGGTTTAAATGAAGTTATTGATATACCAAATATTACAAAAATTTCAAATCAATCTAAAGCCCATAAACAATCAAGATTTTTAAATTTAAAAAAACAAGCTAGAGTTTTAGAAGAAAAGACTAGTAAAAAACTTTCAGAAGGAGTAGCGATAGTTGGAATAAGTGGTCGCTTTCCTGGCTCACCTGATTTAGAAACATTTTGGAATCATATTAAAAATAATCAAGATTTAATTACGGAAATCCCCAATGATCGTTGGGATTGGAGAGAGTATTATGGTGATTCAAAATTAGAAAAAAGTAAGACCAAAGCTAAGTGGGGGGGATTTATTAAAGATATCGATAAGTTTGACCCTTTATTCTTTGGAATATCACCAAGAGAAGCAGAATTGATGGATCCACAACAACGAATTATTCTTGAATCAGTATATCAAGCCTTAGAAGATGCTTCAATAGCAACAGATGAAATAAGAGGAAGTAATACAGGGGTCTTTGTGGGTGTAGCTAGCTCAGATTACTCATTATTGCTGACTGATCAATTAGATTTAATTAGTCAAGCTCAGTATCCTACGGGTTCATCTCATTCAGTACTTGTGAATCGTATTTCTTATTTATTAGATCTTCATGGTCCAAGCGAACCTGTCGATACTGCGTGTAGTAGCTCATTAGTAGCAATTCATCGCGCGGTTGAACATATTATGAATGGTCATTGTGACATAGCTATCGCAGGAGGAGTGAATGCTTTACTATCCCCAATATTAACATTATCCTTTAGTCAAGCAGGAATGCTTAGTGAGGATGGTAGATGTAAGACCTTTGATCAGGAGGCTAATGGTTATGTACGAGGAGAAGGTGTGGGAACTATAATTTTGAAATCCTTAGATAAAGCAGAAGCTGATGGAGATCATATTTACGGAGTGATTAAGAGTACGGCAGAAAATCATGGAGGAAAGGCTAATACTTTAACCTCTCCTAACCCTAATGCACAAAAAAATTTATTACTTAAAGCTTACCGCTCAGCAGGCGTTGACCCTCGAGATGTTAGTTATATAGAAGCTCACGGTACAGGCACTCCTTTAGGTGACCCTATAGAAATAGAGGGATTAAAGTTAGCTTTCAAAGAACTTTATAAAGAAAAGAACTATGATATTCCGAAAACGCCTTATTGTGGTATTGGTAGTGTAAAAACCAATATTGGTCATTTAGAAGCAGCGGCAGGTATGGCTGGAGTAATAAAGGTGTTATTATCCTTAAAACATCAGATACTCCCAGGAAATGTTCACTTAAAGACACCAAATGAATATCTTCAATTGAGTAATAGTCCTTTTTATTTACAAGAAGAAACGAAAGCTTGGAAATCCTTAGGTAACAAGCCTCGAATTGCAGGTGTAAGTAGTTTTGGATTTGGAGGAGCTAACTCTCATATTATTATAGAAGAATATATTCCTAAGACAAGGAATATTTATGAAAAAAAGACTCCTGTCATTATATTACTTTCAGCCAAAAACAAGAATAGATTACAGGATCAAGCGAATAATTTAGAAGAATATTTGGAATCAAATTCTGATTTAAATTTACATGATATTGCCTATACTTTACAAATAGGTAGAGAAAGTATGGAGGAACGAGTAGCATTTATTTCTAATGATAAAAATGAGTTACAAGAGCAATTAAATAGATTTAAGCGAGGACAAATAGAAGAGTTTTTAACAGGTAATAGTAAAAAAGAAAAAAATAATTTTTTATTAGAAGGAGCAGCTGGAGAAGCTTATATTCAAACAGCAATATCTTCACAACAAATTAAAGCGTTAGCTCAATTATGGACAAAAGGTGTTGTTATAGATTGGCAATTACTTTATGAAAAAGACAATACCCCTAATAAAATAAGTTTGCCGACTTACCCTTTTGCTAGAGAGCGATATTGGATTCCAGAAAAAGATGTGGAGAGTCAGTTAAAAGGAGAAAGTAAATTACATCCACTACTTCATTTTAATGAGTCAAACTTAAAAGAGCAGAAATATACGAGTATATATACAGGAGAAGAATCTTTTCTATCAGATCATAAGGTAAAAGAAGATAAAGTATTGCCTGGAGTAGCTTATTTAGAGCTTGCACGAGTAGCTGGTAACTTAAGTATAGGGGATTCTGTAACTCAACTTAAGGATATTACTTGGATAAGTCCTATACATGTAAATAGTTCTCCAGAAAAATTAAGTATTAGTATTTATCCGCTAGAAGATAGTTTTGGTTATGAGGTATACTCAACTAATAATGATGAGGAACAAATTCATAGCCAGGGAAAGTTGAGTACAAGTATACAAAGCTTACCACCTAACTATGATTTACTTTCTATTAAAAAACAATTAACTAAATCAAAAACTAAAGACTGGTGCTATGATTTTTTTAAAGGCATAAATCTAAATTATGGTCCTAGTTTTCAAGGGATAGAACAACTTTGGTATAATGATTCGGTAGTACTTTCAAGAATTAGATTACCAAAAGAAGAGGGGTATTTATTACAACCAGGGATTTTAGATAGTGCTTTACAGACTTGTATAGGTTTTGCTATAGAAGAAGAAACCTTAGCAACTCTTCATCTTCCTTTTAGTCTTAAAGAGTTAACTATTTTTAAAGACCTTACTGAGACGGTATGGTGTTATGTTAAGAAAAATACAGTTAATAGTAAAGTTGTTGAGTACGATATAGATCTTTTGAATGAATTAGGAGAAGTATTGATAAGTTTTAAAGAATTTGTTGTTCTACCATTAAATAATTTTTCAGCTCCCATTTTAGAGACTAAGGTAGAGACCCATTTGTATACTAATACTTGGGGTATTTCATCAGATGACTTATCTACTCAAGTCCATAAATCACAAATAGTATTAGTAGCTGGAGGTTCAATAGAGCTAACGGATTTATTAAGAGAAGATTTGGAGATTGAAGTTTTGATTATATCAGGGGAGTCAGAACAATCATATTTCTTAAATATACTAGAAATAGTAAGGACTAAAATACAGGACAATCAAGAGGTACATATTACATTATTATACGAGAATGATTATTATGTTGACTATGGTTTTATTTCAGGCTTGTTAAAAACAGCCAGTCTTGAAAACCCAAGAATAACAGGTAAAGCCTTAGGTGTGGATAGTCTTTCCATTACATGTATAGATTCTATTTTGTCAATACTCTATAAAGAGCAGGTTACAACTGATTCGGAAGTACGTTATATCGGAAGTAATAGAGAAATAAAAAGCCTTAGTGTGTCTTCACCTTCTATAGCTACAGATTCTGTTTGTATAAAAGAAGGAGGTGTGTATTTAATAACGGGAGGCTTTGGTGGATTGGGTCAAATTTTCACTTCACATATTAATAAGACTAAAGGAGTTCATCTTATTCTTATTGGGCGTAGTGCTTTAACGAAAGAAAAAGAAGTTATTTTATCATCATTACAGCAGGCGAGTTATTATTGTTGTGATGTAAGTAAAAAAGAAGAAGTGGTTTCTTTGATGAGTAAGATAAAAGAAAGCCATGGCAAATTGAATGGTATTATTCATAGTGCTGGTGTTATTCAAGATAGTATTATTAGTAAGAAGACATCAGAAGAGGTTAATATGGTGTTTTCTTCAAAAGTTTCAGGAGTTAAAAATCTTGATGAAGCATCAAAAGGAGATGCTTTAGATTTCATGCTATTCTTTTCTTCGATAGCAGGAGTTTTAGGTAACATAGGACAGTCTGATTACTCGAGTGCCAATGCATATTTAGATAATTACGCTTTATATCGTGAAGAAAAACGTTTACAAGGAGAAAGGCAAGGAAAAACATTAAGCATTAATTGGCCACTATGGGAGCAAGGAGGTATGCATATAGAGAAGGAGAGCGCACAATTTTTAGAAAAATATTGGGGCATGCTACCTTTACCTACATTAGAAGGAGTTAAAGTTTTTGATGAGCTTCTTAATAGTTCGATTCTACAAGGAATTGTAGCATTTGGCTATAAGGATAAGGTAAATAAAAAACTAATAGTAAAGAAACCAATACAACCTACATCTAAAATAATAGGTGATATTGAAATCTCAAAATTACAAGAAAAAGTTACAATAAAGATATTGGAGACTGCCTCTGATTTACTTAAGCTTGATATTAGTAACATAGAGATAGATGAAGAATTAGGAGATTATGGTTTTGACTCTATACTATCAACTCAATTCAGTAATGAGCTTAATTCCTATTATGATTTAGAGCTAATGCCTACAACATTTTATAATTACCCCACAATTGAAATGTTAGTAGTGTATTTATTGGAAGATTATTCTGATAAATTATTTAAAAAACATGATTTAGGTTTAAATGAAGTTATTGATATACCAAATATTACAAAAATTTCAAATCAATCTAAAGCCCATAAACAAGCTAGAGTTTTAGAGGTAGAAACCATTAAAAAGCCTTTAATAAGGATAAACGAATTAAATAGTTTAGTTACCAGTCGCATTAAATCTAATGATGAAGTCACTTCTGACTTGAATAAGCATGTAATTTGTTTTAAAGAGGCAAAAAAAGGCGCTATAGCAATAATTATACCCGGAATGCCCGGAATAGTTGATGGTTATTACGAATTAGCTAAAAATTTAAAAGAAGAATCGGTATTTGGAGTTCATATGGTTGGTTTTGACGGTAAAGAGCCACTCATATCTATGGAATCGATTGCTGAACACTATTGCGAAATGATAAAGACAATAGCTATTAAAGAAGATATTAATTTATATGCCCATAGTTTTGGAGGTCTAGTACTTTTTGAATTATTAGGATTATTAAAAAATAATAATATTGAAGCTAAATCCATTGTTTTATTAGATAGTTATACAAATACCTTAAAAATGAAATCTAAAGAACGATTGGCTTTTTTTATTCATTTATTGTGTGAACAATTGAAGTTGATTGTCGAAGAAAAAGAGATTATAGAATATTGTCAAAAAATATCTAAACGTCCTAGGAAAAATAGGATTGATTTAATTTATAATTTTTTGATAGAAAAAGGAGCGATAATAAATAAAGAATTCTTCTCTCGCATATATACTTTATATGATTACTCTATGAGTATTAAATATAAGCTTAAACACAAGCTTCCATATGATATTACACTTGTTAAGGCTAATGAATCTTTTTCGGAATTCGATGACGATGCATTAGGTTGGTCGTCTTATTACAAATCAATTGAAGTAATCAATTCTCCTGGAGATCATTTTAATATAATAAAAAAACCATTTTTAAGTGAATGGATTAATAAATTAAGAAAATAGAAATTAATGAAAAAAGTAATTATGTTTCCTGGTCAGGGATCCCAATATAGGGGTATGGGAAAAGATTTATTTAAATCTTATAAAAATAAAGTTATTCGAGCTTCTGATATTCTTGGTTATGATTTAGAAGAGTTGTGTTTAAAAGACCCAAACAAAGAATTGTCAAAAACTCAGTTTACTCAGCCAGCATTGTATGTTATTAATGCTCTTTCATATTATCAGAAAGGAGAGGTGAATGCAGATTATTTAATTGGTCACAGCTTAGGTGAATATAATGCATTACTTGCAGCAGAAGCATTTGATTTTGAAACAGGATTGAGATTAGTTAAGAGAAGAGGTGAGCTTATGGCAGAGGCATCTGGAGGAGGTATGGCTGCAGTACTTGGTCTCAATGCAAAAGCACTACAAGATAAGTTAGAAGAAGGTAAATACAATCAAATTGATATAGCAAATTTTAATACACCATCTCAAATTGTAATTGCAGGCCCACAAAATGAAATTAATAGAGTGATTAAAGATTTTGATTATCAAAATATAAAAATCATTCCACTATTTGTTACTGCTCCATTTCATTCAAGATATATGAACTCGGCAGCTGAAGAGTTTTCTTTTTTTCTGAAAAATTATGAATTTTCACCTTTGAAAACTACAGTTATTTCTAACGTAACGGGACTTCCATATCAAAACAATAATATTTCAGAATTATTAAGTAAACAAATTTCAAGCCCTGTTCATTGGATAAATATGATTCGGTTATTAATGGGAAAAGGTGTTACAGAATATGAGGAAGTTAATAGTGTAATACTTACCAAAATGGTAGCTGAAATTAGAGATAATTGTTCTCCAATCGAAGAAGATTATGAGAAGTCTAAAAATCGATTAGTTAATGATTTTGAAAAACAAGTTACTCCAATAGCCACATCCAGTTATAAACAAAATGGAATGAAAAAAAAATCAAATTTAAGTACTCAATTAGGTAGTCTTACTTTTCGTAAAGCTTATGATGTTAACTATGCATATGTAACAGGTGCTATGTACAGGGGAATTGCCTCTAAGGAGCTTGTTGTACGAATGGCGAGGGCAAAAATGCTATCTTTTCTTGGTACTGGGGGGATGCCTTTAGAAGAAATAGAAAAATGTATACATTTTATTCATAGAGAATTAATTAATGGAGAGTCATTTGGTTTGAATCTACTTCATAACCTTATAAATCCTGATGTGGAAATGGAGACTGTAAAACTATATCTAAAGCATAATATTAAAATCATTGAAGCAGCTGCATTTATGAGAATAACGCCAGCTATTGTATATTATCGATTAAAGGGTCTTAGTAAAAATAAAGAGGGTAGGATAATTTGTAATCATCATATAATGGCAAAAGTGTCGAGACCAGAAGTAGCAGAAGCATTTATGAACCCCGCTCCTGAAAGAGTTGTTAATAGGCTGTTAGATCAGGGACTTATTTCCAAAGAGCAAGCTGAAATATCTAAGATGGTTCCTATGAGTCACGATATTTGTGTGGAAGCAGATTCAGGAGGACATACTGATGGTGGAGTAGCATTAGTATTACTCCCTTCGATACAAAACCTAAGAGCAGATATTCAAAAAGAATTTATTTATGAGGAATTTATACGTATTGGATTAGCAGGAGGAATAGGAACACCGCAGGCGGTTGCTTGTGCATTTATTATGGGTGCAGACTTTGTATTGACTGGTTCCATAAATCAATGCACTGTTGAAGCAGGAATGAGTGATGTAGTAAAAGACTTATTACAAGATATTAATGTTCAGGATACTGATTATGCACCAGCTGGAGATATGTTTGAAATAGGCGCAAAAGTTCAGGTGTTAAAGAAAGGAATCCTGTTTTCGACAAGAGCGAATAAGTTATATAGACTCTATCAACAATATAATTCATTAGAAGAAATCCCAGAGAAGACTATTAAACAGTTAGAGAAATCATATTTTAAAAAATCAATATCTGATGTATGGGAGGAAACAAAGAATTATTTGATTAATAAAGGAGAAAAATCTGTAATTAAAGATGCAGAACAAACTCCAAAGAAAAAAATGGCTCTTGTATTCAGATGGTATTTTGGATATAGCATGCGATTATCTTTTGATGCAGATATAAAGGAAAAAGTAAATTTTCAAGTGCATACTGGTCCTGCTTTGGGAGCTTTTAATCAATGGGTAAAAGGAACTGAACTGGAACATTGGAAAAACCGTCATTCTGATATTATCGGAATTAAAATGATGGAAGGAGCCATTAAAATTATAGAAAACAATTTTGAAACTATACATAATAATTAAATAAGATAGGATATGAAAAACGATATTATAAATTTAATAAGAGAAAATCTTATAGAGATTATTCCTGAATTAGTAAGTAAAGACATTTCTAATGATTCCACTTTGGTTGACCTCGGTGCAAATTCAATTGATCGTGGTGAGTTGATAACACTTACACTTGAGCGACTTAATAGTGATATATCGAGAATTGAATTTGTAGGTGTTCAAACCATACAAGAATTAGCAGATCTAATAACTGATAAAATAAGTTAACTCATGAATTATAAAGAAATTTTTGAACTGATTGTAAATAATCTAAGGGAGATTGTTCCAAGCTTAGAAAACGAATCAATATCATATGAATCTAAGCTATGTCTTTTAGGAGCAAGTTCAGTGGGTAGAGCTGAATTGATAGAAAAAACACTTGAGGATCTGAAATTAGACGTTGATCGCTTTGAATTTCACACAGCAAATAATTTGGGTGAATTGGCAGATATGTTTGTTCAAAGAATATCAGCATGATTTCATCTAAAAACGATGTAGTTACTACTGGTATGGGTGTAATCACTCCCATAGGAATAGGTGTTCCTGCATTTTCACAGAGCTTAAGAAAAGGATCTACAAATTTTTCAAAAATTTCTTTTAAAAAAGAAGGAACCTTATTCGAATATCCAATAGCACAGGTAAATGATTTTAATTTTAAAGAGGAGGTAACAAAAATTAATCTTGAAGATGAATTATTGACTAAAGTAAAACAGTTTAGGAATATTTCGAAGAGTACAGAGTATGGCCTTTATTGTGCTTTGGAAGCATGGAAAGATGCAGGGTTAAGTAAAGATATCGATTTAACCAGAGTTGCCATTGTATCTGGAGGTAGTAATACTCAACAATCAAGTTTAGACGAGGTTCATAATAAATATGCAAATAGATTACAGTTTTTAAACCCTAATTATGGATTTAATTTTTTTGATACTGATTTAGTAGGTGTATTGTCAGAATTATTTGGAGTAAGAGGCGAAGGGTATTCCATAGGAGCTACCTCTGCTAGTGGTAATATGTCTATTATTCAAGGAAGTAGGTTAATTAAAAGTAATGAATATGATGTTGTTATTGTAGTAGCACCACTAATGGATCTTTCTATTTATGAATACCAAGGTTTTACGAACTTAGGTGCAATGGCTAGCGTTGAGGAGCATTTAGATTTTTCTAAAATATACAAACCATTTGATAGGAAACATAATGGTTTTGTATATGGACAGTCAGCAGGATGTATGATTTTAGAATCAAAAAAACATGCTTTAGAGAGAGAAAAAGAAACGTATGGGACTATTGCAGGATATGGGGTGCATATGGATGCCAATAGAAATCCCAATCCTTCTGTGGAGGGAGAACAACAAGCAATTCAATGGGCTATGAAAAGTGCAGATATTACTATTAATGAGATAGACTATGTAAATACCCATGGCAGTGGCTCTATTGTAGGTGATAAAACTGAGGTTGCCGCATTATTGTCATTAGGATTAAAAGGCATAAATGCTAATAGTACAAAATCTTTGATTGGTCACAGTTTGTCATCAGCAAGTATGGTAGAAGCAATCGCTAGTCTAATTCAAATGAAAGAGGGTTTTTTACATAAAAGCAACAATCTTATAGAAGCCATCAATGATGATATTGATTGGGTAAAGGATACTTCTCGAATAGTAAATATTGACCGTACATTGAGCAATAGTTTTGGTTTTGGAGGTATCAATACAGCTATAATTTTGAAAAATAATAAATAACAAAATAAAAATGAAAGTAGGAATAGAAGCTATGAACATTTATTGTGGTTCGGCTGCTTTAAATGTTGAAGTATTAGCAAAGCACAGAAATTTAGATACAGATCGGTTTACAAATCTGTTAATGAAAGAAAAAACAGTACCAATGCCTTATGAAGACCCTATATCAAATGGTGTAAATGCTGCCAAACCAATCATTGATAGTTTATCACAAGAGGAAAGAGATAGTATTGATATGGTGATTACTTGTACCGAATCAGGAATAGATTTTGGTAAATCTATGAGTACCTATATTCATCATTACTTAGGGCTGAGTAGAAATTGTAGGTTATTTGAGCTTAAAAATGCTTGTTATTCTGGTACAGCAGGCTTTCAGATGGGTGTCAACTTCATTCTTTCTCAGGCTGCCCCTGGTAAAAAAGTGTTGGTAGTAGCAACAGATATTATGCGCATGATTGAAGTTGATGGTTCTATGGAAGTGTCATTTGTAGAACCCTCTTCTGGTTCAGGAGCAGTAGCAATGCTGATTAGTGATAATCCAGTTGTTTTTCAAATTGATAAAGGCGCTAACGGGTATTATGGATATGAGGTGATGGATACGTGTCGCCCAGTACCTGATCAGGAAGCTGGTGATGCAGATCTATCTTTACTTTCTTATTTGGACTGTTGCGAAAATAGCTTTAAAGAATATCAAAAAAGAGTAGAAGGATGTGATTATCAATCTACGTTTAATTATTTAGCATTTCATACTCCTTTTGGCGGTATGGTTAAGGGAGCGCATAGGACTAATATGCGTAAATTCAAGAAAGCAAATCCAGCGAGTATAGAAGCGGATTTCCAAGAGCGAGTGGTTCCTTCTCTTGAGTATTGTCAGCGCGTAGGAAATATTATGGGCGCTACAACGCATTTGGCTCTAGCCAGCACAATAGATAATGGTAATTTTGATCAACCAAAACGATTGGGTATTTTTTCTTATGGATCAGGATGTTGTTCAGAATTTTATAGTGGTATAGTTACCAAACAAGGACAGGAGAAACAGAAAAAATTTAATATCGCTGGGCATTTGGATGATAGAACACTTCTGAGTATGGATGAATATGAAACTACCTTTGAGGTCAATAATCAATTGAAATTTGGGACTAAAAATTTTAAGATAGATACCAGTCTATACCCTAAAGCCTTTAATCACGTGAAAGGTAAGAATAAACTTATATTTTCAGAAATAGAAGATTATCACAGAAAATACGAGTGGGTATAAACAAACCAAATTAGATATAATGAATACGCTAAGTACTATAGAAGTAATAGAAAAACGAGGAGTACTTTTAATCAAACTTAGTAGACCCGAAGCTAACAATAGTATCAATACTATATTTATAAAAGAGATACTTAAAGTTTTTATTTATGCAGAAAAAAACACACTTATTAAAATAGTCGTATTAGAAGGAAATCAAAATGTATTTTGTACTGGTATGGATTTTAATTCAGTAATTTCAGAAGGAAGGGATGCGTCAATTCGTGTTGATTCCAATGAATATTATAATATGCTCAAGTATATTTCTTTTTGTTCTAAAATTATAATCGCAAAAGTAGATGGAAAAGTAAATGCTGGAGGTATTGGTATAATTGCTGCCAGTGATATTGTTATTGCTGGAGGACAAGCTACATTTGGTTTGTCTGAGGCGCTCTTTGGGCTTTTGCCTGCTTGTGTGATGCCATTCTTAATTAAAAGAATAGGAGTTCAAAAAGCCCAATGGATGACTCTTATGACACAGGAAATTAATTCAAAAAGAGCATACGAAATAGGATTGGTTGATGAGATAACTAGTAATACTGAGAATACCTTAAGACGAAGTGTACTTCGTTTGCTTAGGCTTGAGTCCAGCACTGTTTTAGATTTAAAAGATTATATGTCAAAACTTTGGATTATAAGTGATGATACCCAGAAATTAGCAGTAGATAAAATAACTTCTCTGGTGGAGTCAGAGAAAGTTCAATCTAACATAAAAAACTTTGTGGAAAACGGAAAATTCCCTTGGGATAAATAGTTGTTTTAAGCTTTGATATTCAGATTCCTATGTATGCATCGTGTGAAGAGGAAAGCTTGAATACCTTAGATTTTTATGGCTATATTCTATAATACGACTTAATTAGTTATCTTTGTTTAAAAACAAATACAAATGGTGCCAGAATCTTTCACACAATTTTTCAAAAGCCTAGATGAATCGGGTCGTGAGACCGTAATTAAGGAGCTATTGTCTATGGTCGATCCTTCAGAGCCTGACTTGTATACTGTTCATTCCGAGGTACAACAAAGCCAGTCACTACATTGCCCTAATTGTCAAGGCATCGATATCCGTGCAAATGGCAAGGCTAATGGTGTACAACGCTACTTTTGTAAATCGTGCAAGAAGTATTTTAGGGAAACTACAGGTAAAGTTACTTTTGGTTTAAAAAAGAGGAACTTGCTTAGCGTTTATTTGTACCATATGCTATCAGGCAATTCGATAAAGAAATGTGCTGAACAGACAGGTATCTGTATTCAAACTTCATTTAACTGGCGTCATAAGATATTAAGTGCCTTTGAAGGGGCTGTTCCAGATGGTTTTGAAGGTATTGTAGAGAGTGATGATATTTTCTTTCTTGAATCTGGCAAAGGAAACAGGGAATTACCTTGT